>NZ_JBWKDK010000007.1:123036-216144 GCF_056436005.1 Streptomyces sp. NPDC043854 | reverse complement strand
TTCCCCCCACTTACCTCCCCCCCCTCCGCCCTTCGCGGAGCCCCCCACCCTCCCCCCCGCCCCACCCGCGCCGGGGTACGGCTGCCGGCTACCGGCGCGGGGCGGGGCAGGTACGCCAGGCCAGGTGGTAGAGCGTGCTCACGCTGGCGTCGGTGGAGTCCATCGTCATGAAGCTGGTGGCGGCCTGCGGGTTCGACGTCCCCGCATTCACCCGCAGTTCGGTGTTGATGTTGAAGTTGCGTTTTTCGCCGCAGGGCGCCCAGACGAGATCCGCGTACTCGGTCCGGTCGGTCGCCTGCCAGTTGTCGTTCAGCGGGCCGTTGAACTGATGGGTGCGCGAGGTGGTCTGGGGCATTCCCTGGAAGTAGTAGTTCGCCCGTTCCTGCCCCCACGCTCCGGGCTGGAGGAATGCAAATCCGCGGTAGTCCGCCTGGACGATCGCATAGGTGAATCCCGAAGGAACGTGGACCCGGAGATTGAGCTGGCAGTTCTTGCGGAATGCGGTCGGCGGCGCACCGGGCCCGACTTGGGCGAGGTACTCACTGTAGGTGACCGTGAAGGCGGTGTTGTCGGGGGCCACGGCCACTTCGGCGGTGCCCTCGCGGCAGCCCGATCCGTTCACCGTGGCGAGCTCGATCACGATCTTGTCGGGGGGTGCGGTGATCTGGGGGGTGTGGTCTGCGGCTCCGGCCGGCGTCGCCGTGGCGATCAGCGCGGCTGCGGCGGCACCGGTGAGAAGGGTGCGGGACAGGGAATGGGACATCGTTGTCGCTCCTGACCGTGTGTTCGGTGTTCCTGTGCGCACGCCCTGTCAGACCGCGGGGCATTCCTTCCAGGCGAAGTGGTAGATCGTGCTGACGCTGCCGTCCGTGGAGTCCATGCTCATGAAGCTCAGGGCCTGCGGGTTCGAGGCGCCCGGGTAGACGCGCAGCTCGGTGTTGACGTTGAGGTTGCGCTCCTCGCCGCACGGGGCCCAGACCAGGTCGGCGTACTCGGTCCGGTCGCTCGCCTGCCAGCTGTCGCTGTACGGGCCGTTGAACTGGTGCACGGTGCGGGCCGTCTGCGCCATGCCCTGGAAGTAGTAGTTGGCGCGCTCCTGGCTGTAGGCCCCGCGCTGGAGGTGGGCGAAACCGCGGTAGTCGGCGCGGGCGATGGCGTACGTGAAGCCCTGCGGCACGTGGATCCGGAGGGCGAGCTGGCAGTTCTTGCGGAACTCGGTGCCGCCGGCGCCGCCGCCCGTCTGGGCGAGGTAGTCGCTGTACGTGACGGTGAAGGAGGTGTTGTCCGAGGCCGCGGCCACGCTCGCGGTGCCCTGCGGGCAGCCCGATCCGTTGACGCCGACGACGTCGACCGTGATTCTCCCCGGCGGTGTGGTCTCGCTTTCCGCATGGGCGGGCACGGTCAGTGCGGATAACGCCGCCACCGCCGCGGCGACGACGGTGAGCTTGCGGAGCGCCATTCGATTCCCCATTCGTCCGGAGCCGGATTTCGACTTTGGGCATGCACATGCCACCACGCGGTTCGCGGACTGGGAAGGTTGTGATACGGCCAACCGGCCCGGGAAACGGGCCCGGGCCGGTCCCTGGCCGAATTCCGCCCGCCCCGGGGACGGGCGGGCGGCCGCAGCGGACCCGGGTGTGACGAGTCCGGTGAGGTCAGGACGGGAAGAGGCGCCGGAAGGCCTCGGCGTCGTGGACCGCGGCCCCGCCCGGGTCGTTGTTGAAGTAGGCGAACACGTCCGCCTCCCGCGGCCAGGCGTCGGCGATCCGGCCGGCCCACGAGCGCAGGGCGGTCCGGCCGTAGCGCGGCCAGGGCTGCGCCCCGCCCTCGTGGAAGCGCAGGTAGCCCCAGTCGGCCGTGCGCCACAGCGGGGTCACCGGACGCGAGCCCTGGTCGGCCCAGCACAGCGCCGCGCCGCGGGCGGCGAGCACGTCCCGGACGTCCGGATTCCACCAGGAGGAATGGCGGGGTTCCACGGCCACCCGGGTTCCGGGCGGGAAGCAGGCGAGGCAGGCGTCCAGGGCCTGCGGGTCGGCGCGCAGGGTGGGCGGCAGTTGGAGCAGGACCGGGCCCAGCCGGTCGCCGAGGGCTTCGGCGTGCGTCATCAGCCGCCGGACCGGTTCCGCCGGCTCGCGCAGGCGTTTGACGTGGGTCAGGAAGCGGCTGGCCTTCACGGCGAAGACGAAACCGTCCGGGGTCCGCCGTCGCCAGTCCGCGAAGGTGTGCGGGGAGGGCAGCCGGTAGAAGGCGTTGTTGCTCTCCACCGTGCCGAAGTGGGCGGCGTACTCCTCCAGCCAGAGCCGCTGCGGCCGGTCGGCGGGATAGAGGACCCCCGACCAGTCCCGGTACTGCCATCCGGAGGTTCCGACAAGCACGGGCATGGTGCGATGATGACCGGCTGCGACCCGCGGCGCATCCGCCCGCATCCGCCCCGCGTCCGGGGGTGTACCGCGGCCGGGACGGGGCAGGCGCCCGCCATGACCTTGCGGCATCCGGCGAAGCGCGCCCGCGAGGGCCGGACGGCACACTTCGAGAAGCTGGCCGAGCTCGCCTCCAACTTCACGAGCTCCGCCCTCTTCTCGGTGCTGTGCATGGCCCTGGTCGGGGCCTTCGTGGCCGTCCACGCGGCGGGCCTGCCCCTCGAGTGGCAGCACCTCGTGGGCGACTCCATGGGCGCGGTGTCCCTGCTGCTGCTGGCCTTGCTGAAGAACTCCGAACGGCGCGCCGAGCACGCCATCCAGCGCAAGCTCGACGCGATCGCCTCGGCCCTGTTGGAGGAGCAGCAGGGCCGGAAGGGCGACGCGGAGGAGGACCTGGAGTCCGCGATCCGGATGGAGGAGCGGTACTAAGCGGCCTCGGGGCGTCACGTCTGGAGGGCGACGGCCACGAGCAGCGCGGCCACCCCGACGGCCAGCCAGGCCAGGTAGTCGCCGACCAGCCCCGAGTGCAGCCGGCGCAGCCTCCGGACCGCGGCGGCGGCCGACGGCCGGTGCAGGAGGGCGGCGGCGCGCGGCCACCACAGGGCGGCCGCGGCCAGCAGGCAGGCGGCCGCCGCGGAGAGCACGCCGAGGCCCGCGCCCGGCACCGTCCACTCCGTGTGCACCTCCTCCGCCGCCACGGCGGCACCCGTACCCGCCGCAGGGGCCCCGCTGCCCGCGCCGCCGGCCGCGGCCGCGTACCCGGCCGGGTCCGTGAACAGCACCGCCCCGTGCCCGAGGCTCCGTGCGAGCTCCGGGACGGTCCCGGCGAGGAGCCCCAGGCCCAGCAGCACCGCCGGCACCGCGACCATGGGCCGCGGCGGAGCCCGCCGGGCCGTGCGCACCTCGGGCTCCTCCCCCTCCCCCGTGGTCTCGGTGTCGTCGGCGGGTACGCGGGGCTGCGGGCCGGCACCGAGGAAGATCCGGGCGGCGGCACGCAGCAGCGTGCCGCCGGTGACGGCGGAGACCAGGAGGAACAGCGGGGTCAGCGCGGGCCCGGCCGCCTCCTCGGCGAGCGCCTTGCCCAGGCCGGCGCCGAACGGGGGCAGTCCGGCGAGGACGAGGGCCCCGACGGCGTAGAGGACGCCGACGGTCCGCAGCGCCCGCCCCTTGCCGTGCAGGCCGTGCTCGTCCACCGAGCCGTACTGGTCGAGCAGCACCCCGCTCAGGCCGAACAGGGCCGCCTTGGCGCAGCCGTGCCCGGCCACGTACACGGCGGTGGCGCCGGTGCCGGCCGGGGTGAGGAGGGCGATGCCGACGAGGAACAGGCCGATGTGGCCGACGGTGGAGAAGGCCAGCATCCGCTTCAGGTGCCGCTGCGGCCAGCACATCAGCGCACCGAGCAGGGCGGTGACCGCGCCGACGGCGACGAAGGTGGTGCGGAACGCCTCGTGCGGGATCCCGCCGGGCCCGGAGAAGACGGTCCAGTACACGCGGGCGGCCCCGTAGACGCCGAGCTCGACCATCACCCCGGACATGAGCATGCACACCGGGGTCGGGGCCACGGCGTGCGCGTCGGGCAGCCAGAAGTGGAAGGGGGCTGCCGCGGCCTTCACCAGGAAGGCGGTGAGGACGAGGACGAACGCGGTCACGGTCAGGGCGTCGGCGGGGCGGCCGGCGAGCGCCTCGCCGAGCCGGGCGAGGTTCAGCTCCCCGGTGCGGGCGTACAGCAGGGCGATCCCGAGGAGGGAGCAGTAGGCGGCGAAGGAGGTGACGATGCCGAAGGCGAGGGCGCCCTGGAGGGGCCGGGGGTCCTCGATGCGGTAGCCGGTGAGCGCGTACGCGGCGACACTCATGAGCTCGAAGAAGACGAACGCGTTGAACAGGTCGGCGGTGAGGGCGAAGCCGGTCATGCCCGCTTCGAAGAGCAGGATCAGCGCGGGGAAGACCCCGGTCCGCTCGCCGGACGGCTCGTCGAAGAAGCGCCACGAGTAGACGGTCACGGCGAGGACCAGCACCGAGGCCAGCAGGGCCAGGCCGGCGCCGAGCGGGTCCGCCAGCAGGACGATCCCGACCTGCGGGGGATGCCCGCCCAGCAGGGCGGTCGCCCGGTCCTCCGTGTGCGGCCACAGCAGGGCGAGACAGCCGGCGTCGGCCGCGGCCGCGGCGATCGCGAGGACGTCACAGCCGGTCCGGGGCAGCCACCGGCCGGCCACGGCCAGGACGGCGGCCCCGATCAGCGGGATCGCCACCGACAGCGGCAGCAGCACCTGGGTGGCGGCCACCGGGCCTCAGCCCTTCAGCCCGGTGAGCGCCTGCGGGTCGACCGTGCCGTGGCGCTTGCGCAGCTGGATGGTGAGGGCGAGGAGCAGGGCGGTCACCGTGGCGCCGACGACGATGTCGGTGAGGGTCATGGCCTGGACGACGGGGTCGACGACGGGCCGGCTGCCGGGCGGGAAGTCGGCGTAGACGGGGGCGGTGGCCCCGCGGCGGTATCCGATGCCCAGCAGCATCAGGTAGGTGGAGGACTGGGCGACGGCCAGGCAGCCCACGGCGTGGATGAGGTTGCGGCTGGTGACCAGGCCGTACAGGGCTGCGAGCAGGACCCACCCGGCGGCGAGGAACGGCAGGACGGCCGTCGGACCCATCAGTCCCGGCCCTCCCCCGGCTCGGTGATCTCGACGGCCTGGTCGAGGAAGTGGGCGAGCAGCACGACCAGGCCCGAGCCGACCTCGATGCCGACGGCGGCGTTGAACAGGGGGATGAGCCCGCCGGAGGTGATCTCGTTGAAGGTGCCGAAGGGCAGCACGTTCTCCAGGAAGTCCCCGCCGGCCGCGAGCCCGGCCAGGCCCAGCAGCGTGAAGGACACGGCGCCCAGGACGTCCGCGACGTCGAGCACGGCGAGCGGCCGGACCCGTTCCAGGACCCGGTAGTCGGCGGCGAGGTACGCCAGGTGCAGGGCGGTCGCGAGGACCACGCCGCCCTGGAAGCCGCCGCCGGGGCTGAGCTGCCCGTGCGCCACGACGTAGACGCCGGTGGTGAGGGCGACGGGCAGCAGGACGGCGCCGAACAGCCGGGTGCCGGGCAGGGCCGCCTCGGTGCGGGGCGGGGCCTTGCGCTCGTCGCGGGCCCGCCGCAGCAGCAGGGTGGCCCCGAGGACGGTCGCGAGGAGGATCGACTCCTCGCCGAGGGTGTCGAGGGCGCGGAGGTCGAAGTTGACCGAGGAGACCACGTTCGCGGTGCGGTGGGCCAGGGCCGCGGCCACGGCCCGGTCGCCGTACGGGTGGCGGTCGGTGCCGAAGGCGGGCAGGCGCAGGCAGGCGGCCGTGAGGAAGGCGGCGATCACGGCGACGGCGCAGCCGAGGAGCGCGAGGCGGGCACCGGCCTTCACCGCCGCTCCCGGATCCCGCGGCCGCTCGTGCCGCGCTCCGGGCCGCCGCGCTCCCGGCCACCGCGGTCCTGGCTGCCGCGGTCCCGGCCACCGCGGTCCTGGCTGCCCTGGTCGCCTCGCCCGCCGTGGCCGCGGCTTCCTCCGGCGGCGGGCCCGCGCCGGACCTTGCGGGCCGTGAGCAGGATCAGCAGCGGGGTCAGCGCGGTGCCCACGACCAGCTGGGCCAGGGCCACGTCGGGTGCCTGGAGGACGAGGAACAGGACGGTCAGCGCCAGTCCGAACACGGCGAGTGCCACCGCCTGCCGCTCGGGCTCCCGGCACAGGACGGCGAGTGTCGCGGCCGCGGCGACGAGGAGCAGGGCGGTGGTGTTCAGCGCGTCATCCACGGCGGCTCCCGGCGTTCCGCCCGTCCACGGTGGCCTTGCCGACGGCGATGGCGGTCACCGTCCCGCCGACCGCGAAAAGCAGCCCGATCAGCAGCGTCTTTGCGGCGGCCCGGCCGGGTCCCTGCTCCAGGGCCACGGCGGCGGCGATCAGCGGTACGCCAAGGCCGCCCGCCGGGGCGAGCGCGTGCAGCCGGTCCAGGCTCCCCCGCAGCAGCACCAGCGCCGCCGCACCCACCAGCACGCATCCGACGCCGGCCCACAGCAGGACGGCGGCCGCCCCGTGCACCAGGGCCATGTCAGCCGCCCCCCGGGGGCCGGGGGGCGCCCGCGAAGCGGGTGAAGACCAGCACGCCGGCGGGCGAGAGCACGGCGAACACCAGCGCCAGGTCCTGGTAGGCGGGTCGCTCGTACGCCATCGGCAGCAGCAGGAGCACCGCCCCGGTCACCGTGCTCGCCATGCACACGCCCACCAGTCGGCGTAGGGTGCCGCCCCGGGCCGCGGCCCACAGGCAGGCCGGCCAGGCGGCCACGAGGAGTACGAGCGCGGCCGCCGCCCAGGATCCGGCGGGCACGGGACCCGGGGCGGGGCCGCTCACGGCCGGCCCTCCGTGGCGCGGACGGCGCGTTCCGGTCCGCCGGGCCGGGCCGCGAAGGTGTGCACCACGACCCGGTCGCGCCCTTCGGGGAAGTCGATGACGCAGGTGTCGGCGGACCATCCCAGCACCACCCCGGCCCAGCCCCGGTCCGCGCCCTCGCGCAGCCGGATCCGCCGGATGCGGCCGGCGTGCGCCGCCGGCCGGGCCAGTACGGCCACCAGGCCGGCCAGGCCGCGCACCGCGGCGGCGGGCAAGGCGGCGACCGCCCGCAGCGCCCCGGAGCCCCCGCTCACCCGCACTCCGGCCGCGCGCCGCATCCGCCCCGCCACCAGGGCCGCACCGGCCGCCGCAGCTCCGGCGACCAGCAGCTCGACGGGGCCGGGGGTGCTGATCACCACCACCGTGGCCCCCGTCAGCACCGCCCACCACACGAGGAACTCGACCGCGCCGCGCACTGCCTCCCCTTCCCTGGGCCGCAGACACCGATTCTGGGCGCCGGTGCACCGGCCGCGGCCCCTGCCGCACGCGACGCGGGCCATGCCACCCGCCCGGCCCAACGCCCGGCCCCGGTTGACATGCGGGCAGGGCGGGGAGCGCCGCACCGCGTTAGGCTCGGACGGGGTGCAGGAGAGGGATGGTGCTCATGTGTCGCTGGCTCGCCTACTCCGGGTCGCCGATGCTCCTCGACGCGGTCCTCTACCAGCCGGAGCACTCGCTGATCAACCAGAGTCTCCACTCGAAAATGGGGGTCGAGACCACCAACGGCGACGGCTTCGGCATCGGCTGGTACAGCACTGACGGGAACGGCACGCCGGCGGTCTTCCGCGACATCGGTCCGGCCTGGAGCAACCGCAACCTGCGCGAGCTGGCCTCCCACATCCGCTCGACGCTGTTCTTCGCCCACGTCCGCGCCTCCACCGGTTCGGCCATCCAGCAGACCAACTGCCATCCGTTCCGGCACGGCCGCTGGCTGTGGATGCACAACGGGGCCGTCACCGACTTCGCCCGCCTCCAGCGCGACCTGTGCATGGCCGTGGACCCGGCCTTGTTCCCGTGCATCGAGGGCTCGACGGACTCCGAGGTGATGTTCTACCTGGCCGTCACCTTCGGCCTCGACCAGGACGTGCCCGGTGCGGTCGCCCGGATGGCCGGGTTCGTGGAACGGCTGGGCAAGGAGCACGGCGTCGCCGACCCGCTCCAGATGACGGTCGCCGTCAGCGACGGGGAGCGGGTGTGGGCCTTCCGCTACTCCAGCCAGGGCAGGTCCCGTTCGCTGTTCTACAGCAGCCGGGCCGAGACCGTGCGCCAGCTGTACCCGGAACTGCCCTTCCTGCGGGAGGTTTCGGACGCGACCCGGCTGGTGGTCTCCGAGCCGCTGGGCGACCTGCCGGGGGTGTGGAACGAACTCCCCGAGGCGAGCTACGCCGTGGTGCCGCTGGCCGGCCCGGAGGACTACCTGCCGTTCATTCCCGAACTGCCCTGAACCTGCCCGCGCCGCACGCCGGCTGACGGGCCCGGACGGAACGGGGCGGGGCGGGGCGGCCGCGCGTCAGCAGATCCGGGGCAGCTGCTCCCCGATCGGCAGGTCCACCACGCGGGTGCCGCCGAGGCCGGTCCGGGCGACGACCATGCCGGGGTGCGCCTCGACGGCCTCGCCGACCACCGCCGCGTGCCGGCCCAGCGGGTGGGCGCGCATCGCGTCGAGGACCGCGTCGGCGTGCTCGCGCGGCACGAAGGCGACCAGCTTGCCCTCGTTCGCGACGTACAGCGGGTCGAGGCCGAGGATGGCGCAGGCGTTGGCCACGGCGTCCGGGACCGGCACCCGGCCCTCGTTCAGCACGACCCCGGTGCCCGAGGCGGCGGCGATCTCGTTCAGGGCCGCGGCAAGGCCCCCGCGCGTGGGGTCGCGCAGCACGTGCAGGTCGGGGGTGACCGCGAGCATCGCCTGCACGAGCCCGCCCAGCGGCGCGCAGTCGCTGACGGTCTCCACGTCGAAGCCGAGGCTCTCGCGGACGCTCATGATGGCCACCCCGTGGAGGCCGATCTCCCCGCTGACGATGACCACGTCGCCCGGGACGACGCGCTGCGGGCGCAGGTCCACCCCGTCCGGGATCAGCCCGATGCCCGCCGTGTTGACGTAGATGCCGTCGCCGTGGCCGGCCTCCACGACCTTGGTGTCGCCGGTCGCCACCTCCACGCCCGCGGCGCGCGCGGCCGTGCCGAGGGCCTCGGCCACCCGTGCCACGACGGACAGCTCGACGCCCTCCTCCAGGATGAAGGCGCAGGACAGGTAGGCGGCGCGGGCACCGCTCATGGCGAGGTCGTTGACCGTGCCGTTGACGGCGAGGTCGCCGATGCTGCCGCCGGGGAAGAACAGCGGCCGCACCACGTACGAGTCGGTGGAGAAGGCCAGTCGGGCGCCGCCCAGCGTCAGGGCGGCGCTGTCGCCGAGTCCGGCCAGCAGCCTGCCGCCGTAGGCGGGTGCGAAGACGTGCCGGACCAGCTCGGCGGAGAGCGCGCCGCCCCCGCCGTGGCCCATGACCACCCGGGGGTGGTCGCGCAGGGGGGCCGGGCAGGTCCAGCCGGTGACGTCGAGGACGGTGTCAGACAACGGGGGTCGCCTCCAGCGGTGCGGTCCGGCGGGCCGGGGTGATGTCGAGGCGCCGGTAGAGGTAGTAGGCGGCGCAGGCGCCCTCGCTGGAGACCATCGTGGCGCCGAGCGGGGTGCGCGGGGTGCAGGTGGTGCCGAACGCCTCGCACTGGTGCGGCTTGAGCAGCCCCTGGAGGACCTCGCCGCTGCGGCACTCGGCGGGTTCCTCGGTGGTGATGCCCGCGACGGAGAAGCGGTGCTCGGCGTCGTACTCCCGGTAGCGTTCGGACAGCCGCCAGCCGCTGCCCGGGATGACGCCGATGCCGCGCCAGGACCGGTCGGTGACCTCGAAGACGTCCTCGAGCATGGCGAGGGCGGCCGGGTTGCCCTCGGGGCGGACGGCCCGCGTGTACGCGTTGTCGACGGTGTGCTCGCCGCGTTCGAGCTGGCGCACGGCCCGGCGTACGCCTTCGAGGATGTCGAGGGGCTCGAAGCCGGTGACGACGATCGGAACCCGGTGGCGGGCGGCGAGCTCCGGGTACTCCGCCGTGCCCATCACGCTGCACACGTGGCCGGCGGCGAGGAAGGCCTGCACCCGGCATCCGGGCGAGCCCATGACGGCCTCGATGGCCGGGGGCACGCGGACGTGGGAGACCAGCAGGCTGAAGTTGGGGATGCCGAGCTTCTTCGCCTGGTACACCGTCATGGCGTTCGGCGGGGCGGTGGTCTCGAAGCCGATGCCGAAGAACACCACCTGGCGGTCCGGGTTCTGCCGGGCGATCCGCAGCGCGTCGAGCGGGGAGTAGACGACGCGTACGTCGCCGCCCTCGCCGCGCACCTGGAAGAGGTCGCGGCCGGTGCCGGGGACGCGCAGCATGTCGCCGAACGAGCAGAAGACCACCTCGGGGCGGGAGGCGATCTCCAGGGCCTTGTCGATGACCTCCAGCGGGGTCACGCACACGGGGCAGCCCGGCCCGTGGATCAACTCGACCTGCTCGGGCAGGAGCTGGTCGATCCCGTGCCGGATGATGGTGTGCGTCTGGCCGCCGCAGACCTCCATCAGCGCCCAGGGGCGGGTCACGGTGGCGCGGATGTCGTCGAGCAGCCGGCGGGCCAGCGCGGGGTCCTGGAATTCGTCGATGTACTTCACGGCTGCCGCGCCTCCCGCGCTGTGTCGCCGGCCGGTGCCGGGTCGAAGGGCCGGTCCTGTCCGGCGCCCGCTTCCGCCGCCGCCCGTTCCCAGGGGTCACCGAACTCCTCCTGGAGCATGCCGAGTTCGGCGAAGAGGTCGAGGGTCTGCCGGGCCGATTCCTCGTCGAGGCGCTGCAGGGCGAACCCGACGTGGACGATGGCGTACTCGCCGATCTTCAGGTCGGGCAGGTACTCCAGGCACACCTCCTTGACCACTCCGCCGAAGTCGACGGTCGCCATCCGGGTGCCGTCCTTCTCCCCGATGTCAAGCACTCTGCCGGGTACCGCCAGGCACATGTCCCTCTCCTTGGTGTGGGTGGTGCGGGGCGCAGGCCGCCACCATGAGCTGGCCGAGGGCCAGTCCGCCGTCGTTCGGCGGGATGCGGTGGTGGCGCAGGACGGTGAAGCCGCGCTCGTGCAGCAGGTGGGTGCAGGCCGACGAGAGCACGGTGTTGGCGAAGACGCCGCCGGTGAGGGCGACGGTGTCGAGGCCGTGGCGCTTGCGCGCGAGGGCGGCGAGGCCGGCGACGAGGGCAGCGACCGCGGTGTGGAAGCGTGCCGCGATCACGGGGACCGGGGTGCCGGCGCGCAGGTCGGCGACGACGGCGGCCAGGACGGGGGCCGGGTCGGCGACGACGGGGTCGGTCCCCGGGGCGGGACCGGGGTCCGGCGGCTGCGCGTGGCGCAGGGCGAAGGCGTAGCCGGGGCCGGGGTCGGCGGGGACCGCGGCCAGGGCGGCGGACTCCAGCTCGATCGCGGCCTGGGCCTCGTACCCCGCGTGGTGGCAGACGCCGGCCAGGGAGGAGACGGCGTCGAAGAGCCGGCCCATGCTCGATGTGGGGGTGCAGTGCAGGCCGCGTTCCAGCTGGCGTTCCAGGACGCGGAGTTCCTCGGGCGGGCAGGCGGCGGTGCAGGGCAGGTCCGGCGACCGGGGCAGCCCCGCGGCCCGCAGGTGGGACAGGGCCATCCGGTAGGGCCGCAGGACGGCCGCGTCGCCGCCCGGCAGCGGGACCGGGGCGAGGTGGGCGAAGCGGTGGTGGCCGGCGTAGTCGGCGAGCAGGATCTCGCCGCCCCACACGGTGCCGTCGTCCCCGTATCCGGTGCCGTCGAAGGCGACGCCGATGACGCGGCCGGTGCCGTCGAGGCCGTGTTCGGCCATGGCGGAGGCGATGTGCGCGTGGTGGTGCTGGACCGCGGTCAGAGGGCGGGAGCCGGCGGCTCGCCGGGCCCAGGCGCCGGAGCGGTAGCCCGGGTGGCGGTCGGCGGCGAGCCGGGCGGGCCGCACCCCGGTGATGGACTCCAGTTGCCGCTCGGCGCGTTCGAAGGCCTGCCGGGTGGCCAGGTCGTCCATGTCGCCGATGTGCGCGGACAGCCAGGCCTTGCGTCCCGCGCCGAGGCAGAAGGCGTTCTTCAGGTCTCCCCCGGCGGCGAGCACGGCCGGTACGGGCAGCGGCAGCTCCAGCGGCAGGGGCGCGTACCCGCGGGCCCGCCGCAGGGTGAGGAGCTCGCCGTCGCAGACGCGCACCACGGAGTCGTCGCAGGGGACGTGGATGGGGCGGTCGTGGGTGAGCCAGGCGTCGGCGATGCCGTCGAGGCGCTCCAGGGCCTCGGCGTCGTCGGTGACGATGGGCTCGCCGGACAGGTTGCCGCTGGTCATGACGAGCAGGCGGGGGCCGGGCGGGTCGCCGGGCAGCCCGAGCAGCAGGTGGTGGACGGGCGTGTACGGGAGCATCACGCCGAGGTCGGGGCAGCGCGGGGCGACGGCGTCGGCGACCGCGCCGCCGCCCCGGCCCGCTCCGGGGCGGCGGCGCAGCAGGACGACGGGGCGTACGGGTCCGGTCAGCAGGCCGCGTTCGGCCGGGCCGAGGCGTACGAGGTGCTCGATGTCGGAGGGGTCGCGGGCCATCAGGGCGAACGGCTTGTCCCCGCGGGCCTTGCGGCGGCGCAGCTCGGCCACGGCGGCGGGGTTCGCGGCGTCGCAGGCGAGGTGGTAGCCGCCGAGCCCCTTGACCGCGAGGATCGCCCCGGCGGCCAGGAGGCGGCGGGCTTCGGCGATCGGGTCAGTCCCGGCCGTCTCGCACGGGGGCGTCCCGGCCAGGAGGCGCAGCCGGGGTCCGCAGGCGGGGCAGGCCACGGGCTGGGCGTGGAAGCGCCGGTCGGCGGGATCGGCGTACTCGCGGGCGCAGTCGGGGCACAGGGGGAAGCGGGCCATGGTGGTGTGGTCCCGGTCGTACGGCAGCCCGGTGACGATGGTGAAGCGGGGCCCGCAGTGGGTGCAGGTGATGAACGGGTGCCGGTGGCGCCGGTCGTCGGGGTCCGCGAGCTCCGCGAGGCAGTCGGCGCAGGTGGCGGTGTCCGGGGAGACGAGGGTGCGTACGGGGCCGTCGGCTCGGGAGGCGCTGATGGTGAATCCGGAGCCGCCGGCGACCGGGACCTCGTGGTGGTCGACGGTGTCGACGACGGCGAGGGGCGGGGCGTCGGCGGCGAGGCGCTCGCAGAAGGCCGAGACGGCGGCGGGGGCGCCCTCGACCTCGGCGACGACACCCTCGGGTGTGTTGGTGACGTGCCCGGTGAGGCCGAGTCCGGTCGCCCGGGTGTACACGTACGGCCGGAATCCGACGCCCTGCACCACCCCGCGCACGACGATCCGGCGGCGCTGCACGGCCTCCATCAGCGGGTCGGAGCCGGGGCCGCGACGGACGGCCGGCGGTCCTGCGGCCCGCGGTGCGCGTGGTCCGCGTGGTCCGCGTGGTCCGCGTGGTCCGCGTGGTGCGCATGGTCCGCGGAGCCGTCGTGGTGTTGGTGGTGGTGCTGGTGTGCGGGCTGCTGCCCGGCCATGACCGGGACGTGCACGGGCGCGCCGTCGCCGGCGGCGAGCGCCCGGTCCAGCAGCGCGCCGGCGCCCTCCCCGGTGCGGGCCGAGGTCAGCAGGACCTCGACCCCGGGGTTGACCTGCTGGACGTTGGCGCGGAAGGCGGCCTCGTCGAACTCCACGGCGCGCGCGATGTCCGTCTTGGTGATGACGACGAGCTGGGCCAGCCCGAAGGCCGTCGGGTACTTCAGCGGCTTGTCCTCCCCCTCGGTGACCGAGGCCAGCACGATGCGCAGGGACTCCCCGAGGTCGTAGGAGGCGGGGCAGACGAGGTTGCCGACGTTCTCCACGAACAGCAGCCGGGTGTCCTCGGGCAGCCAGCCGTCCAGGTGCCGGGCGAGCATCCCGGCCTCCAGGTGGCACAGCCCGTCGGTGAGGACCTGCTTGACGGGTACGCGTGAGCGCCCCAGCCGGGTGGCGTCGTTCTCGGTGGCCAGGTCGGCGGTGAGGGCGGCGACCGGTACGCCGCGCTCGCGGGCGAGGCCGAGTTCGCGTTCCAGGAGGGCCGTCTTCCCGCTGCCGGGGCTGGACAGCAGGTTGACGACGGTGGTGCCGCGGACGGCGAGTCCGGTGCGCAGGGCCTGCGCGGCGGAGTCGTTCCTGGCGAGGACCGCCTGCTTCAGGTCGACCACACGGCACATGGTTCAGCGCTCCTCGGCGATCGGTACACGGGGCGGGGTGGGGGCGGCGCCACCGGCGGTGCCACCGGCGGCGGTGGGACGGGCGGCGACAGTGGCGGGGCCGCACGGGCGCTCGGGGTCCGCGGCGGTGCCGTCCTCCCAGCGCACGCTCAGGATCTGCAGCTCGCGCCCGGCCAGGAGTTCGGTGTCCGTCGCCCGGTCGCAGCGGGGGCAGACCAGCCGGGGCGGCATGCCGGTCGCCCAGTCGGCGGTGCAGGAGCGGCAGCGGGCGCGGGCGGGCACCGGCTCGGTCTCGAGCGCGGAGCCCTCGAGGAGGGTTCCGGCGCAGGCGAGTTCGAAGCAGAAGGCGAGGGCGTCGGGCACCACTCCGGCCAGCTCCCCGACCTGGAGCCGGACCGAGGTGACGGCGCTCGCGCCGGCGGCCTCGGCCGCTTCCTCCACCTGGCCCACCACGGCCATGGCGATCGACATCTCGTGCATGGGGCTCCGTCCTGCCGGGCCTCATTAGACCGGCGGGCGGGGTGCGGGGCGGCCGGGCGCGCCGACGCGCCGGGCGGGCCGTACGCCATTCGGACGCGAACGGGCCGCGGGACCGGGCCTTGATGCGGTCCCGCGGCCGTTCCGCGGTCGTCCCGCGGTCACATGCGGCGGATGCGCAGGTAGCGCTGGAGGTCGGGCAGGACCGCCTTCAGCACCAGCAGGGCGAGGACGGCGGCGGCCCAGCCGCCGACGATGGCTTTGTTCGAGCTCATGGGCTTCTCCTCAGTTGGCGGCGACACCCGGTTCGTTCTGCGGCGTCTCCTCGTCCTGGCGGTGTACGAGGTCCAGCACCATCCGCACGGCCGCGTCGACGGCGGCGGCCACCGGGGGGCTCAGGCCGATCCCCTCGTCCAGGCAGCCGGGTTCGCAGCCGACGACCCAGATGCGCCGGGGCGGGGCGGCCCCGGTGCCGGCGCACAGGGTGCCGAGCAGGGCGAGCACGGCGTCGGGGGACATCTGGTGGCCGTCGAGCACGGGGGCCCGCGGGGTGACCGGCTCGGCTCCGGTGGCCTCGATCAGGTACAGCGTGCCGGGGGCTCCGCCGCGGGCGGTGGCGTCGACCAGGACGAGCGTGTCGTAGCCGTCGAGCAGCTGGTAGGCGAGGTGGACTCCGCGGACGCCGATGTCGGCGGTCTCCACCCCGTCGGGCAGGCGGGCTCCGGGCGCGGACAGCCGCCGTACGGCCTCGACGCCGAAGCCGTCGTCGCCGAGGAAGACGTTGCCGATGCCGGCGACCAGGGTCCGGCGGCTCACGCGTCCTCCAGGGGGATGACCTCGTCGGGCTGGAAGTACAGGAAGCGGCCCTGTTCGCGGCGGATGTCGGCACCCGGGTCGCCGTCGACGGTGACCGCGAGGTGGACCCCGCCGTCGACGTCGCGGAGCACGGCCTCGACGAGGGCGGTGCGGCCCTGGAGGAACAGGTCCTGGGCGTCGGTGCGCCGCAGCCCCGGCCGGAGCAGCACGCGGCTGCCCGCGCCGACGGCCGTCCCGTCGACGGTGATGCGGTCGCGGGCCGGGTCGGCGGGGTCCGCGTGGGCCGGGTCCCACCAGGGGGTGTCGGGCCGGAACACGGCGTCCCCGTCGGGAGGTTCGGGGACGGGGCCGGCCTGCGGGCCCGCGGCGCCCGGTTCGGTGATCTCGCGCAGGGCCCGGACGGCGCCGTGCAGCCGGTCCAGCACCTCGGGGGGCATGGTGTCGGCCAGGTCGATCACGGCGGCCGCGCGGGTGTCCGTGCCGCGCGCCTCGCGTTTCTCCTGCTCGGTCAGGGCGGCCGTGCGCAGGGCGAGGATCTCGTCGATCTCGGTGGCGTCGTACATGGCCCCGGCGCTCTCGGGGGCGATGCGCGGGTGGTCCTCCAGGATGATCGGGGAGGACAGGACCACGTCGGCGCGGCCGTCCTCGCCGGCGAGCACCGGCCAGGTGTGCCGGTTGTCGCAGTCGGCGACGGCGGCCCGGGCCCATTCGGGCGGGTCGGTCATCGACAGGAAGGATCCGGCGCTGATGCCCAGCAGGAGGTGCGCGGCGACGAGCGAGCGCGCCAAGGCGGCGTCGCGGTGGGCTCCCCGGTCGGGCGGGGTCCAGTCGGCGGTGTTCTCGACGACCGCGGTGAGTTTCAGCGCCCGGTACGGGACGTCCGATGGCCGGGCGTGCAGGCGCAGGACGCCGTCGATGCGCTCGGTGCGCCGGACCAGGCGGCCCACCTGCCGTCGGTCGGCGCCGAGGACGGGTTCGGTCTCCTCGCGGGCGGGCCGGGTGAACGGCAGCGACACCTCGCCGGCCTCCAGGTCGGCGACGCGGACGCTCATCTCGACCCGCTCCTCGCGGCCCTCGTCCCAGGGGACCAGGACCCGGTCGGGCAGGTGCAGTTCGGGCACGGCGGCGAAGGTCCCGTCGGCGCGGGCCGCTTCGACCGTACGGCGCTGGGCGTGCAGGAAGCGCAGTTCGACGGCGACGGAGGCGTCGCCGCGGGGTTCCGTCACCAGTTCGGTGCGCTGGCCGGAGTGTTCGCCGTGCCGGGGGCCCCAGGCGGGCGGGACCAGGACGCCGAACTGCCAGCGCATCCGGTTCTTCGCGGCGGAGGCCCGGTACGGGTAGAGCACGTAGCCCTCGAACAGGACGGCGTCGGCGACCTGGCGGGCGAGGGCGAAGCGGGACGCGGGCACGGCGGCCGTGGTCGTGGTCATGGCGCGGTCCTTCCGGTGGCGCGCGGCAGGACGGCGCCGGCCGGGGCGGGTTCGCGGGGCGGCGGCTCGGCGGCGCGGGCCGCGTCGAGCAGGGCCCGTACGGTCTCCTCCCAGGAGGCGAGGGCGTGGCGGGAGCGGTAGGCGAGCAGGTCCGCCATGGTGTCGCGGGGCAGCCGCAGCCAGCCGCAGCCGGGGAAGTGCTGCTCCATCATCTCCCGCCACACGGCGACGGGCAGCCGGCAGGAGGCCTCGCGGTTCCAGGGAATGGGCTCGACGTGGAAGCCGCCGGCTCCGGTGAAGGCCGTACCGGAGAACAGCATCAGCAGGGGTGCCTCGCCGTCCTCGAGGGCGGCGAGGTAACGGCCGGCGGAGATGTCCTGGTCGTAGCTGCACGGCACGGCGACGTCGGTCTCGATCTCCCCCGTGAAGCCGGGGACCATGACCGCGACCTGGGCGAGCTGGACGGGGCGCAGGGTGCTGCCCCAGCGGGAGCGGTCGCCGAACAGGGCGTGGAGGGCGGCGGCCTCGGCGGGTCCGTAGTCGCGCCGGGCCGGTTCGATCCGCAGCTGGCAGCGCAGGGCGAGGGCGTGGACGCGGGTGCCGTCGGAGGCGGTGATGCGCAGCCGGAAGACGAGGGTGGGGCCGGCCGCGTACGGGTCGGCGCGCACGCCGGTGCAGGTGAAGGCGAGGTCGGTCACGGCAGCCGCTCCTGCCCGGCGGGCCGGGGTGCGGGCAGCGCCGTGGCGCGCCGCTCGACCTCGGCGAAGAAGGCGGTGAGGGCGGCGCGGGCCTCCGCGCCGCCGTCGAAGCCCTGCCACAGCAGCCGCATCCGGCCCACCAGTTCGTAGCAGATGTCGATGGGGACGAGGTGGCAGTCGGTGCGGTCCGGGGTGCGGTGCAGCAGCAGCGCCTCCACGTCGGACTCCAGCATCCCGGCGAGCCGGCCGGCGCCGAGGACGGACTGCCAGGTCTGCGGGTCGAGTTCGCTCTCGGTGGCCCCGGCGGGGCTCGGGTAGAGCGCGACGAGCCGGTCGAGTGCGGCGTTGCGGAAGAAGAACGCGATGCCGACCGGGATGCGCAGCCGCTCCCAGGCGCTGTCGTCGAGCCGGTGCGCGGGGTCGGTGAGGTAGCGGTCGGGGACGGTGCGGTACCGCCCGGCGCCGGCTCCGGGGCGGTCGAAGAGCAGGGCGCAGGGCGTGCAGGCGCAGACCAGGGCCCGCTTCTCGGTCTCCACCAGGTGCCGGTGGCCCTGCTCGGCCACCGGCACCCCGCACAGTTCGCAGGCCTCGGGGCGCGGCGGGCGGGGCCCGGTGAAGCGCCGCAGGCCGGGCACGGCGGTGCGGGTGGACCCGAGCGCGGACCCGAGCGCGGACCCGGGCGCGGACCCGAGCGCGGACCCGAGCGCGGACCCGGGCGCGGACCCGGGCGCGGTCGCGGCCTGGGGGCGGGCCGGGCTCACGGCACGCGCACCGGGGTCGGCGGCCGGGTGCCGATCTGCAGCAGGGCCGGCGCCGGGGCCGCGGGGACCAGTTCGACGGCGGTCACCTCGGGGGCGAGGCAGGCCACGGCGTCCTCGACGCTCCGCCGGGCCGCCTCCGTGGTGCCCGCGCAGCCGCAGCCGGTGGCCGGGGCGGCGGCGGACCGCAGCCTGAGGGTGCCGGTGGCCTCGTCGAAGCCGATCAGCTCGACGGGTTCGGGTACGGACTGCAGGGCGCGGGCGATCCGGGTGTCGACGTCGTCGGGGTGCAGGTCGTGCAGGGCGAGCAGGCCGGCCACCAGCTCGTCGCCGAGCATGCGGGCGACCGGTCCAGCGCCGAGGCGCTCCACGATCCGGGCGAGCCCGGCGCCGTAGAAGTCCATGAGCGCGCGGACGAGTTCCTCGGCCGCCGCGCAGGCCTGCCGGTCGCCGGAGGCGGCCAGCCGGTCGAGGACCTCCTCGACCCGGCGGCCGGCCTCCCGGGCGCCGATGACGGCCGCGCTCATCCGCCCAGCCCGCTCAGGCCGGTGGGCACGTGCATCGACTTCACGGTCTTCCCGCCGCCCACGTACATGTGGACGCCGCAGGGCAGGCAGGGGTCGAAGCTGCGCACGGTGCGCATGATGTCGATGCCCTTGAAGTTCTCCGGGGTGTTCTCCTCGAAGATCGGGGTGTTCTGGACGGCGTCCTCGTACGGGCCGGGGGTGCCGTGGGGGTCGCGGACGCTGGCGTTCCACGGGGTCGGCGGGTACGGGTGGTAGTTGGCGATCTTCCCGTCGCGGATGACCATGTGGTGCGAGAGGACGCCGCGCACCGCCTCGGTGAAGCCGCAGCCGATGGACTCGTCCGGCACCTCGAACTTCTCCCAGGTCTGGGTGCGTCCGGCGCGGACCTCGGCGAGCCCCTGCTCGGCGCAGTGCAGGGCGATGGCGGCCGCGTACGCCTGGAAGTAGGTGCGGGCGCGGTTGCGCTCCAGCGCGTTGCTCCACTGCGGGATCTTCCACTCGAAGGTGGTCTCCGGCTTGGTCATGGTGCGCGGGAGGTTGATGACCACGCTGTGGCCGGTGGCCTTGGCGTAGCCGACGTCGACGAGCCCGGAAAGGGCGGTGGACCACAGGCGGGCGAGGGGGCCGCCGCCGGTGTCGAGGGCGAGGTGCTCCTTGCCGTCATACCAGCGGGGCGACATCACCCAGCTGTACTTGTCGTTGAAGTCGCGCTTCTGCGGGGCGGGGATGGTGTGCTGGTTCCAGGGGTGGCGGGGGTCGACCGGGTTGCCGAGCGGGTCGTGGCGGACGAACTGCTCCTGGCCGGCCCAGTCGTCGTAGTACGAACTGCCCAGCAGGATGCGGATGCCGAGGTTGATCTGCGTGAGGTCGCTGGTGACCAGCTTGCCGTCCACGATCACGCCCGGGGTAACGAACATCTTCCGTCCCCAGTCGGTCATGTTGGCGTAGGTGAAGTCGCAGTACTCGGGATCGTTGAGGGCGCCCCAGCAGCCCAGCAGGACGCGCCGGCGGCCGACTTCCTCGTAGCCGGGCATGGCCTCGTAGAAGAAGTCGAAGAGGTCGTCGTGCAGCGGCACGACGCGCTTCATGAACTCGACGTACCGCATGAGGCGGGTCATGTAGTCGGTGAAGAGCTGGACGGAGGCGATGGTGCCGACACCGCCCGGGTAGAGCGTGGAGGGGTGCACGTGGCGGCCCTCCATCAGGCAGAACATCTCGCGGGTGTAGCGGCTGACCTGGAGGGCCTCGCGGTAGAACGCGCCCTCGATGGGGTTGAGCGAGCGCATGATGTCGGCGATGGTGCGGTAGCCGTGCTCGGCCGCGTGCGGGGCCTCGGTGCGCTCGGCGAGGTCGAGGACGCCCGGGTTGGTCTCGCGGACCATCTTCTCGCAGTAGTCGACCCCGACGAGGTTCTCCTGGAAGATGTTGTGGTCGAACATGTACTCGGCCGATTCGCCGAGGTTGATGATCCACTCGGCGAGGTGGGGCGGCTTGACCCCGTAGGCCATGTTCTGGGTGTAGACGGAGCAGGTGGCGTGGTTGTCGCCGCAGATCCCGCAGATGCGGCTGGTGATGAAGTGCGCGTCGCGGGGGTCCTTGCCGCGCATGAAGACGCTGTAGCCGCGGAAGACGGACGAGGTGCTGTAGCACTCGGCCACCCGCTTCTGCTTGAAGTCGATCTTCGTGTGGATGCCGAGGCTGCCGACGATCCGGGTGATCGGATCCCAGGCCATCTCCACCAGGCCGCTGCCGTCGCCGGCCGCCTTCGTCTTCGGTGTCATCGTGTCTGCCGTGGCCCTTCTGGGAGCGGGAGCGTGAGGGTGTGGGAGGCGGGCGGACCGGGCCGGGTCACCAGGGCGGGCGGTACCCGGTGGTGATCTTGCGGCCCGTGTGGCGCCACTTCGGCTCCTCGTCCACCGTGTGCAGCGTGACCGCACGCAGCTTGCGGATCAGGGCGCCGTACGCGCCGCTGGCCCTGACGGAGACCATGGCGCCCGGCGGCTGGTCCATGAAGGGCATGAACTTGTCCGGGAAGCCGGGCATGGTGCAGGCGATGCAGATGCCGCCGACGTTCGGGCAGCCGCCGATGCCGTTCATCCAGCCGCGCTTGGGGACGTTGCACTTGACGACCGGGCCCCAGCAGCCGACCTTGACGAGGCATTGGGGCGAGTCGTACGCATCGGCGAACTGGCCCTGCTCGTAGTAGCCGGCCCGGTCGCAGCCCTCGTGGACGGTGTGCTCGAACAGCCAGGTCGGGCGCAGCTTGTCGTCCAGCGGGATCATCGGGGCGGAGCCGGCCGCCTGGTAGAGCAGGTAGGTGAGGGTCTCCGAGAAGTTGTCGGGCTGGATCGGGCAGCCGGGCACGCACACGATCGGGATGCCGGCCTTCGAGGTCCAGTCCCAGCCCAGGTAGTCGGGGACGCCCATGGCGCCGGTGGGGTTGCCCTCCATCGCGTGGATGCCGCCGTACGTGGCGCAGGTGCCGATCGCCACCACGGCGAGGGCCTTCGGCGCCAGCCGGTCGATCCACTCGCTGGTGGTGATGGGCTGGCCGGTCTCCGGGTCGTCGCCGAACCCGCACCAGTAGCCCTCGGGCTTGATCTTCTCGTTGGGGACGGAGCCTTCGACGACGAGGACGAAGGGGTCGATCTCGCCGCGCTCCCCCTTGAAGAACCATTCGATGAAGGTGTCGGCGCCGCCGACCGGTCCGCACTCGAAGTCGATGAGCGGCCAGTGGACGGCGATCCTGGGCAGGCCGGGGAGGGCGCCCGTGACGATTTCCTCGATGCTGGGCTGCATCGCGGCCGTCAGGGACACCGAGTCGCCGTCGCAGCTCAGTCCGGCGTTGATCCAGAGGATGTGGATCGTGGGGTCCTCTACCGTGCTCTGCGTTCCAGCAGCCATGCGGATCGCTCCTTGGGCGGGGTGCGGGAGGGGGTCCTGCGGGGACGGGAACGGCTGCGGGGGAAGGTCTGCAGCCGCCCCCACCCTTCTTGCTAGCAGCCGGCCGGACCGGCTGCCCTGTCGTACTGGGCCGGTGCAGTGACTGCGGGCCGCTGCCCGGGGGCAGCGGCGGTACGCCGTCCCCGGGCGGGCCGCGCCAGGTGCGGCGGGGTCCCGTCCGGGCTCTCCTTGCGGACGAAGGCCCTGCGCAGGGCGTGGTAGGGGGCCTGCGGGTCGAAGAAGGCCTCCCGCATCCGGGCCAGCTCGGCCTCGCGGTAGACGGCGAGCGGCCGCAGCGTCTCGTCGACCTCGCGGCGGGCCTTCTTGCCGGCGATACGGGACCGGGTGCCGGGCCAGTCGGCCAGCCGGGCCGCGAGGCGCGCGGTCTCGTCCGCGAAGGCCTGCGGGGAGCAGTCGAGGGTCCGGTCCGCCAGTCCGAGGCGGCGGGCGGCCTCGGAGCCGACCGGCAGGGCCTCGCTCATGAGGCGTTGCGCGACGCCGGTGCCGGTCCGGCGGGGCAGGGTGTAGGTCCAGTACTCCGAGCCGGGCAGGCCCATCAGCCGGTAGTGCGGGTTCAGGACGGTCCCGGACCGGAGCCAGACCTCGTCGGCGGCGAGGGCGAGCATGGCCCCGCCGGCGGCGGCGTTGCCGCCGAGGGCGGCCACGACGAGCCGGTCGGTGGTGGTCAGCACGGCCTCGACCAGGTCGTCCATGGCGTTGATGTTGGCCCAGGACTCCTCGGCCGGGTCGGCGGCGGCCTCGATGACGCCCAGGTGGATGCCGTTGGAGAAGAAGTCGCGGCCGCCGCCGAGGACGAGGACGGAGGTGGGGCGGGAGCAGGCCTCGCGGTAGGCGGCGAGGAGGCGGCGGCAGTGCCCGGTGCTCATCGCGCCGCCGGGGAAGGAGAACGACAGGAAGCCGGCCTCGCCGTCCTCCCGGTAGCGGATGTCGGACCAGGTACGGGGGCCGGCCGCGGTGCCGGGGTCCCGCGGTGCGGGGATCTCGGGCAGGTCGGGCAGCCGGCCGGCGAGGGCCAGGGTGGCGGGGAGTTTGACGGGGGCCGGCTCGCCGGGGACGCGCCTGGCCCGCAGTTCGGGGATCCACACGGCCCCGTCGGCCGTGGCCCGGCAGATGGCGCCGGCCCGGGTGGCGAGCAGTTCGCCGGGGCGGCCGCGCAGCCCGTCCTCCGGGTGGCCGCCGTGCAGGTACCACTGGCCGCCCAGCAGGTCGTCGAGGACGCCGGGCTGCGAGTCGGCGGCGCGCAGGGTGCGCACGACGCGGTCGGTGGAGTCGTGTGCCCAGTCGATCCGGCGTTCCTCCTGGCGCAGGTACGGCAGGGCGCGGCCGGATCGCTGGGGTTCGGGGACGTGGGTGCGGGAGGCGAAGCGGTCGACGGCCCGGAGGACGGCGTTGAGGGCCGCGTCGGAGACCTCGCCGCGGTAGGCGTCGCTCTTGCCGACGGGCGGGAGCACGCAGTCCTCGGTGGCCCAGACGGGGCCGGCGTCCATCTCCGCGTCGGCCTGGAGGACGGTGACGCCCCAGGTGTCCGCGCCCTCGCCGATGGCCCGGTCGAGCGAGGAGGGGCCGCGGTCGCCGACGGGGCCGGGGTGGACGACGAGGCAGACGTGCCGGGACCACACCTCGCGGGGGATGGCCGTCTTGAGCATCGGGGCGAGGACCAGGTCGGGCCGGTGCCGGTCGACGGCGTCGGCGAGGCGGGTTCCCGGCACGACGAGCTCGACCGCCACGCTGTGTCCGCGGTCCCGCAGCTCGGCGTGGACCCGCTGGGTGAGACTGTTGAACGCACTGGCGGCGAGCAGGATGTGCACGTGTTCTCCCAAGCGTCCGGCCCGGTGATCGCAGGCAGCCGGAGCGGTTCCGGCCGCCTGCGATCGTCGGCGACGGGCGCCCGCCGCCCGGTGAGACGTACGGGCGGTGTCACTCATACGGGAAGGCCCGCACCTCCACCTGGGGGAGGTTCTCGACCGAGGTGGCGGTTGGCGCGCATCACCCCTGGATTCACGCTGGTTGGCCGGATATCGCCCGTGCTGTGGCGTTACCCGGGCGTACTGTCGGCCATATGAGTGACATGAGCGAAGCGAGTGAAACCAGTGACATAACCGGTGTGGCGTCGGCGGGCGGCAGCGGCGGACGGTCCCGCCGCACCGTCCTGAGGGCCGCCGTGGCCGGAGCCGGCGCCGTCGCAGCGGTGGCCGCGGGGGCGACTGCCGCCGAGGCCGCCTCCCGGCCCGCCCGCCCGGCCACCTTCGTCCTGGTCCACGGCTCCGGCAGCAACTCCTACGGCCTGGCCACGGTGGTGGCCGAGCTGGGGCTGCGCGGACACCGCGCGGTGGCGGTCGACCTGCCCGGGCACGGCTCCGGCGCCTACTTCCCGCTCTCCTACCAGTCGCCGCAGGACCTGGAGCGGCTGCGCACGGAGCCCTCGCCGCTGGGCAAGGTGACGCTGAAGGACAACGCCGACCACGTGGAGGCGGTGGTACGGCGGGCCCGGCGCAACGGCCCGGTGGTCCTGGTGGGCCAGAGCCTGGGCGGGGCGACCGTCAACGCGGTGGCCAACCGGATTCCCGAGCTGATCGACCACCTGGTCTACGCCTCGGCGTTCTGCCCCGCGCAGCGGAAGTCGGTGCTGGAGCTGATGACCACCCCGGAGGCGGCCACCAGCATGCTGTTCCGGATGACCGGCGTGCCCACCCCGCCGGAACTGGGCGTCAACCGGGTCAACTGGCGCTCCAACGACCCGAAGTTCTTCGCCGCCTGCAAGGAGGCGCTGGGCGCCGACTACACCGACGCCGAGGTCCGGGCGCTGATGAACACCCTGGAACCGGACGAGGCGGCCGCGATCTCGGTCTCCGACGCGCGCGGCCTGCCGGAGCGCTGGGGGCGGATCCCGCGCACGTTCCTGAAGTTCACCGAGGACCGGGCGATCCCGCCGGCGCTCCAGGACCTGATGATCCGGGAGGCGGACGAGCTGACCCCGGGCAACCGCTTCCGCGTACGCCCCCTCGCCGCCCCGCACGCCGGGCCGCGCGACCCGGCGGTCCTCGCGGGCGAACTGGAGCAGGTGGCCCGGCTCTGCCGCTGAGCCGGGCGCCGGCGCCGGCAGGGGACCGGCCCCCGTCGGCGCGCGTGCGTCGGCGGGGGCCGGCCGGGATCAGGGGGAGTCAGCAGCCCGGGGCCCCCGTACCGCCGCGCTGCGGCAGGCTCAGGTTGGGCGCGGAGCTCGGCCAGGTCAGGGCGGCCGTCCTCGTCGTCCCGTCCGCGTTGATCCGGACGATGGGGATCGGCTTGCCGACGGGGTTCCCGTCGGCACCGAACGACAGCCACCCGCTGGCTCCGGGCAGCATCTGCGCGCAGTAGAACTGGTGCAGGATGCCGGTCAGCAGGCCCGGGTTCTTCACGCCCGCCCCCTCGTGCCGGGCCGCGCTGATCCCGGCGACCACGGCGTCGTGCGTGAGCATCGCCTGCCCGCTGGCGAGGCTCGCGGGGTCGAAGGACAGCGGCGGCTGCGCGCCCTGCGTGGTGGCCAGGGGCTGCTTCGTGCACGGGTCGGGATGTCCGGTGAACGCCGACCAGAACTGGTCGTAGTTGCGCTTGGCATCCGTCCCGGGGCACTCGGTCCCCCACTCCTCCGGGCTGGCCAGCGCCGTGAACGCCACGGTGACCCGGCCCGAGGCGATGCCCTTGAGGACGACGTCGTCGCGGATGGCCTCCGAGGCGTCGTCGCCGACCAGGATGTGCAACTGCCCGATGCCGCAGGGCGCTCCCTGCACCCAGGTCTGGACGAAGGCCCCCAGGTCGCGGCCGCGGCCGGCGAAGTACACGGCGGACGGGGCGGCCTGGCACAGGTTGGCGTGCATCAGGCTGAACTGCTGCACCAGGTAGTCGTAGCGGCCCGCGCCGCTGGGGATGTCGCGGGGCGAGGTGTACGGCAGCACGGTCACCGTGCGGTCCGGGGCCTGGAAGCGGACCTTGGCCTCGGCCGCCAGTGTGGCCGTGTAGTCGTCGCCGTCGACGCCGTCGGCGACCACGGCCATCGAGGTGACCGCCGGCTTCAGCCCCGACACGTACTGGTTGGCCGCGATGACCGTGTCCGTGTTGGTCGGCGAGACGCGGAACATGTCGGGGATCAGCTTCTTGCCCGCCGGGTCCGCGGGGTCCAGGTTCATCGAGTTGCCGGTGACCGTGGAGCCGATGACGGGGATGTGCAGCCGGCTCGAGATGGCCGCGGCGGCCTGCCGGGTCTGCTCGGTGGACTGGCCGAGGCCGACGACCGCCGAGATGCGCTCGGACCCGGCGTACTGCTTGACGCTGTCCACCGCCCGCTGCCAGGACCCGTACCGGCTGCCCATATTGGCCAGATGGAGCTTGACGCCGGGCCTGCTGCCGTACGCGGCCGTGTTGTTCGCCCGCCACACGGCGGTGAGGGCGCCCTCGATGTTGTGGTACAGCGACTCGTGGGTCAGCGTGTCCACGTCGTGGACGGGCGACAGGTTGAGCATGAGCACGACGCTGGTGGACTCCCCCGTCACCGCGTCGTTGGCGGCGCGTATCTGCTTCTGGAGCGCGCGCATGCGGTCCGGATCGTCCTTCGTGAACGGCTTGCCCTCGAGGTTCAACCCGACGCAGGCCAGGGGCTCTCCGGCGGCGGTCATCCCCTTCCCGCACGACAGCTCCGGCGGGAAGAGGATGCGGTACGCCTCCCTGCCGCCCACGACGGCTCCGGCCAGGACGAGAAGGACGACGACCACCGACACCACCGGATGGCGGCGCCACCGGAGGAACCGGGGAATGCGTACACCTGCGGGCATGAAGGACTCCTACTCGTCTGGCGGTGCGCACGGCCACGCCGGGCGTGCTCGGAAGGGTCAGGCGAAGCGGGCGCCGGCCTGCTGGAGGGCGCTGACGTCGAGCAGACGGGAGTTGTGCGCCAGGCGCTCGAAGCCCTCTTCGATCTGGGCGTCCCATCGCCGGCTGCGCTCGGTGAGCGGGTCGTTGTACAGCCACAGCAGGGCCAGGAGCTTTGCGGTGGCCACCGAGACGACGTCCCGGCCGGTCTGTTCGATCCCGGCGAGGAGGAGTGCGTACGCCTCCTGCGCGGACTGCTGGTGGACGAGGCGGCAGGGCGCCGACGCGAGGTAGTCGAGGAGCCGCACCCAGGCGCGGTGGTCGCGGTCGAACCGCTGGGCGAGCGCTTCGGCGACCGGGGGGAAGTCGCCCAGGGCCAGGGCGTAGAAGAGCTGTTGTTCGTCGCGGGCGACGGCCGAGCCGTTGTGGGCGGAGGTCAGGGAGGCCAGGGCCTGGGCCTGCCGGGTGAACACCTCGCGCCACGGGTCGGCCGTGGCGTCCCGGCCCGGTCCGGCCGGCGCGGCGGCGGGGGCCTGCGCGGGGGCGGGCGCGGGGGCGGGCGCGGCGGCCAGGGCGGTGAGCGCGCAGCGGCCCAGCCAGGGGTGCAGGACGGGGGGCCGGTCGGCCTCGCCCCAGCCGACCTCCCGGATGAGGGAGGGGCGGTGGAAGAAGGTGCTGACCCACAGGTTGCGGCGCAGCAGCTCCAGGCTGCGCGGCAGGTCCGCTATCTCGGGCGGCACGCGGGGGTCGTCGGCGGTCCGCATGTCCGCGAGGTAGGCCGCGGCGAGCACGACGGGCGGCGTGCCGGTCCACTGCCGGCCGGGCGCGGCGAGCCCCTCGGGGAGGCTGCTCTCCAGGGCCCGCGACCACAGGGGTCTTCCGCTCGCGTCGACGGCGGCGGGCAGGGGTCTGTCCCGTTCGGCGGTGTCGGCGTCGGGCGGTGCGGAGGCGCGCTGGTCCTGAAGGGTGAGGGCGGCTCCCCAGTGGCCGCCGGTGAGGGCGTGGGCGACGGACGCGGGGACGGGCGCGGCCAGGGAGCCCCCGCCGTCGGCGACGTCCGCGACGCGCTCCTCGGACATCGGGTCGAGCCAGACCGGGTACCAGTAGTGGGCCGCGGAGAGGGGGTCGGGTCCGCCGCCCGGCTCGTCCTGCCGGGTCCACCCGGCGCGGGTGGCGCGGGATAACAGGGGGATGCGGCGCTGCGGGCTCTCCGGCAGCGGGGTGGTGCGCCAGGGCTCGCACCAGCGGGTGGTCCACTCCGGCTGCCACTGGTCGCAGGCGGCGAGGACGACGAGGGGGTCCGCGGCGCCGAACGGTGCCGGCGCGTGCTGCTCGTTGCGGATCCGGGCGGCGACGAGGGCGGTGAGGAAGTGGCGGCCGGCCGGGGTCTGGGCTCCGTCGACGAACAGTACCCAGGCGTGGTCGTGCCGGCCGCGGGCGGGCTCGGACGCGGGGATCTCGCAGGAGCAGGCGGAGCGCAGGGCCGGGTGCCGCTCCGCCTGGTCCTTGGCGTCGGCGAGGAAGGCCGCGAGCAGGGGTGCGACGGCCGCCGACCGGGAGGCGGAGCTGAGCCTGATCAGGGCGTCCACGGAGCCGGCGGCCTCCGCCTCGGGGATGCCGACGTGCCAGCGCAGTGCGTCGCGCAGGCCCCAGCGGGCGGTGCTCTGGAGCAGCGAACCGATCACGGGCCGGGCTCCGTCCCGTACCGCGCCGGCCACCTCGCGGGGGCCTTGGACGAGCGGGCTGAGCGCGCCGGTGACCACCACGTCCATGGTGGCGTCCACGGCGCCTTCCAGGCGGGAGGCGAACCGGCCGCGGCGGGTGTTGCGCGTGTAGTGCCGGATCAGGTCGCGGATCTGGTCCGTGGCGCGGGCGCGGTCGGGTTCCAGGTCCTCGTTGAGCGCGAGCAGTCCGAGGGCGAAGCGGTGGAACACCGGGCTGCGGCGCAACGTGTCCCATCCGCGCATCATCTGGAACGCGACGAGGGCGGCCGCGGACACCGGGTCCAGCGGGGTCTCGTTGAAGTCGAGGTGGGCGTGGACCACCGTCGATCCGCACCCCTGGGACAGGGAGCGCAGCACGCTGGACTTGCCGGACCGGCGCGGCCCGAGCAGGGCCACCACGGGCTGCCGCTGGCCCGGGTAGCGCCAGATCATGTGCCGCAGGAACGCGTCCGTCCCCTCCGCATGGCCGAGCTCCGCCGTTGCGCTCATCATGCCCCGCCCCCCGACTGATCGATATGCGCACACCGAACGACACGGAAGGTAACACCGGGAGGACGAGGAGCGACGGTGATACCGCGGATCCGTTGCGCTGCTGGGGCCGTCCTGTTGCGGATCTTCGGCCGATATCCTGCAACCGCGCCGCCCGGGCAGGATCCGGGCGGCGGAAGGAAACGTGACACACGCGATGTTCCGGGCCGCCGCGCGCGGCCGGAGAGGGAGCCCCGATGGACGTGCAGCACTTCGAGCGGATCACCGCCTTCATCGAGGCGCGGCTCACCCCGCTGTTCGACGAGGCGACCGGCAGCGAGCGCGGCTTCGCGATGGACGACACCTCCCGCGCGCTGCGGGCCCTGCGCAACGCGGTGCTGGAGGCCTCGGCGGTCAAGGGGCTGCTGGAGAAGCGGCCCACGGCCGACGCGGCCCTGGGCCGGGTCATCGACCAGTCGGTGGAGCACCACTGGGACGTGCTGCGCGGCATCGCCCGGCAGTGGGAGGACCACGCCGACTTCCTGAGGGAGTTCAAGCGCCACGCGTGGGAGCTGGAGGCCGCGCCGGCCGCCGTCGCCGCGGAGGGCTGAGCCGAGGGGAGGCGGCGCCCGCACACCCCGGGGTGACAATGGGGGTGTGGTCCGGCCTCCGAGGGGCAGGAGACGACGATGAACGGCTCGGTCCCCATCGGGCGGGTGGTCGGAGTGCCCCTGCGGATGCACTGGAGCGTTCCGCTGCTGGTGGTGCTGTTCGCGTACGGGCTCGGCCGCCAGACCCTGCCCGCGTGGACGCCGGGGCAGTCCCGCACCGTCTACACCGTCGCCGCGGCGGTCGGCGCGCTGCTGCTCATGGGCAGTCTGCTGCTGCACGAGACCGCGCACGCGGCGACCGCCCGCAGGAAGAACATCTCCGTGGAGGACGTGACCCTGTGGGCGCTGGGCGGGATGACCCGGATGGGGCGGCCGCAGAGCGCCGGGGTGGCCTTCGCGGTGGCGGTCAGCGGGCCGGTCGCCAGCCTCGTGGTCGGGGGCCTCACGCTCGGTGCGGGGTTCGGGCTGCACACGCTGACCGGCTGGGCGGTACCCGCGGCCGTCCTGGTGTGGCTGGGCTGGACGAACCTGTTCCTCGGGGTGTTCAACCTGCTGCCGGCCGCACCGCTCGACGGCGGGCGGGTACTCCAGGCACTGCTGTGGTGGCGCACCGGCGACCGGGAGCGGGCGGAGCGCACGGCCTCGCGCAGCGGGCAGGTCTTCGGCGTGCTGCTGGCCGTCTTCGGCTGGATCTCCTTCCTGCGCGGCTCCCCCGGCGGGCTGTGGCTGGTCCTCGTGGGCCTGTTCATGGCGGTCGTCGCGGGCGCCGAACGGCGCACGTCGGAGCTGCGCGTGGCCCTGGAGGGGGTGCGGGTGGCCGACGCCATGTCGGCGCCGGTGGTCACCGGGGCGGACTGGCTCGCCGTGTCGCGGTTCATCGACGAGGTGGCCCTGGACGCGCGGCACTCGGTGCTGCCCGTGCTCGACTTCGACGGCCGGCCGAGCGGGATCGTGCACATGGGCCGGCTGGCCTCGGTCCCCGCCGCGCAGCGGGAGGAACTGCGGGTCCGCGACGTGGCGACCCCGCGGGACCGGTGCGCGGTGGCCGCACCGGACGATCTGCTGGCAGAGGCGCTGGAAGCGCTGCGCCCGGGTGCCGGGCTGCCGATCCTGGTGCTGGACGGGGAGCGGCTGGTGGGGATCGTGACGGCGGCGGACATCTCCCGGATGCTGCGCCGGCACACACTGGGTGGGGGCCGGCCTCAGGGCTGAGCCGGAGCGGCGCTGCTGCCGGGCCGGGACGGCGTGCTGCGGCTCCTCGCCGCTCGTGACGGCTCCCGCCGTCGCTACTCGCCGACCCGCAGGAGCGCGAGGGTGATGTTGTCGGGGCCGCCCGCCTCGATCGCGGCCCGCCACAGCTCGTAGGCGGCCTTGCCGTCGTCGTGCACCCGCAGCAGCTCGCCGAGCTCCTCCTCCGGCACGGCGTCGGTCAGCCCGTCGGAGCACACCAGGTAGCGGGCCCCCGCGGCGACGGGCCGCGTCGAGACGTGGGGCGTGATGCCGGTGCTGTGGCGGGCGCCGCCGATGGCCTGCGTGAGCAGGGACGTCGTACGCTGCCCGGGCGCCAGGGGCGGGTTGTCGTCCACGCTCACCTGGCGCAGCCCGTCCTGCGTCGCGTCGAGGACCCGGCTGTCGCCGACGTTGAAGGAGATCAGCGACTCGCCGAGGACGACGGCCCCGGCGACCGTGGTGCCCATGGTGGCCAGCCCGGGGTCGCTGTCGGCGGCCGCGTACACCGCCTGGTCGCACATCGCCAGCGCCTCCCGGACGGCGCCCTCGCTGGCCAGGACGGGCCCGAGCGCCGCGAGTTGGCGTACGACCAGTGCGCTGGCCACCTCGCCGGCCGGCTGCCCGCCGATGCCGTCGGCGACCGCGACGACGAGGGGTTCGCCGAGGGGGAAGACGAAGGTCTGCGGGTTGCGGGTCACGGTGGCGCAGAGCGTCCACGGTCCGACGACGAGGCTGTCCTCGTTGTGGTCCCGTATCAGCCCGGCATGGCTCAGCGCGCTCACGGCTATGTACGGCATCGCACCACCATTGTCACGCCGCGGGCCCGCGGCCGCCCGGGGCCGCGGGACGGCCCTCGTGCGACCCGGCGCCGGGGCCGCTCAGGGGCGGCGGCGGGGCTTGCCGCCCTTGGCGCCCTTGCCGGTGCCGGCGCCCTTGCCGCCCTTGGCAGTGCGGGCGCCCTTGGCGCCGCCGGCGCCGGCGGACCCGCCGCGCGGGTTCTTCCCCGCGGCCGGGCGGCCCGCCGCGGAGCCGCGCCCGCCGCCCTTCGCCTCGCCGCGGCCCCGCTGCTTCGGCTGTGCCGCGGCCGGCTGCGGGCCGCGGGTGCTGTTGACCGTACGGCCGCGGACGATCCCGATGAAGTGCTCGACCAGGTCGGTGGTCTCGTCCTCGAGCCAGGAGAGCGCGACCCGGGACGCGGGGGCGTCGGCGACCGGCCGGTAGGTCAGGTCCCGGCGGTGGTGCAGGCGGGCCAGGGACTGCGGGACGACGAGGACGCCGATGCCGGCCGCGACCAGTTCGACGGCGTCGGCGGTCGTCGCCGGGCGCTCGAACGCGGGACGCCCGGGAGGGGTCTCCCAGCCGAGGGTGTCGTCGAGGGGGTGCAGCACGATCTCGTCGGCCAGGTCCTCGACGGTCACCTCGTCGACGGCGGCCACGAGGTGGTCCTTGGGGACGACGACCACGGTGGTCTCGGTGTACAGGGGGATGGCGGACAGGCCCGTGCGGTCCATCGGCAGCCGCACCAGGCCCGCGTCCGCGCCGCGGTCACGCAGGGTGTCCGGCGCCTCGGCGGCGGACACCTGGAGGAGGGTCAGCGGAACGTCGGGCAGGCGCTCGTTCCAGATCCGCACCCACTTGCCGGGGGTCACACCGGGGACGTACGCGAGCCGGAACGGGGAAGAGAGCGGGGGTTGTGCTTCCGAGCCTGTCACCCGGCCAGGTTACCGGGCGTGGTCAGGAGTAGCGCACACGCTCGATATTCTTGTCGTCATGACGTCGCACAAGACCGCCCAGACCATGAAGCCCGCCACCGCGGCGAAGAAGCTGGGTGTGTACCTCGAAGCCACCCCCGCCGAGTTCCGGGAGGGTGTCGTCTCCCGCAGCGAGCTGAACGCGCTGCAGGCCGATCCGCCCCAGTGGCTTCAGGAGCTGCGACGCAACGGCCCGCACCCGCGTCCGGTGGTCGCGGCCCGGCTCGGCGTCTCCATCGCCGGCCTCGCCCGCGGCGGGGTCACCGAGGCCCTCACGACCGAGCAGATCGACGCGATCAAGCAGGAGAACCCGGAGTGGCTCCGAAAGGAGCGCGCCACGCAGGCCGACGTCCGCAAGGAAGCGGCCCGCATCAAGCAGCGGAACGCGGAGCGCGCGGCGGCCCGGGAGCAGTCCGGGGCCTGACCCCGTACGCCCCACCCGCACCGCATTCGCACCGCACTCGCTCCGCACCGACACCGAGTGCGCCGGAGCAGGCCCGGCGCACCGGTGCGCATCCCCCGTTCAAGGGCCGTTCCGCCACCGGCCCCGGCGTGGCCCGCCCGCGCTCCGGGCAGGCCTTCCGTGTGATCTCGCAACTCCTCGCACCGTTCCGCCGAACCGCTGCGGCCACACCCGTGTTCACGGCCGACTTCAGCTCGGCGGCCCAGTGGGTCGCCGGACGGTCCTGGGCCTATCCCAACGGCGGCCCCGTCAACCCCGGCGACAACAAACTCGACTACCTCACCGCCGATCCGGCGTACAGCCGCAGCGGCACCTTCCGCGCCACCCGCCGCCCGGACGGCACGTGGGATGCCGGCCTGCTGACCACCGAGGGCAGCCAGGAGGGCTTCCTGCTGCGCGCGGAGGACGTACTGGAGGCCCGCGTCCGGCTCCCGGAGGAGACGGGCGCCTGGCCGGCGATCTGGACCTGGCGGGACGGCGGCCAGGAGGTCGACGTCTTCGAGTACCACCCCGACAACCCCGACCTGCTGGAGCTGTCCAACCACGTGCGCGGCGGCGGCTCGCACTATTACCGCAACCCGGCCGTGGAGCCGGGCGGGCGGGTGGACCTCAAAGTGAGGTTCGGCACCCGGTCGGTCGCCTGGTGGGTCAACGGCACCCCCGTGTACGCCGACCGCAGCGGCGTCGGCCGGCACTGGCGGGCGTACATCATCGTGAACCTGTCCGTGTGCGCCGGCCGCTCCCACCCCGCACCCGAACCGGGGGTGACCGAGATGTCGTACGAGGTCTCGGACCTCCGCGTCTACCGCTCCTAGCGGCACGCCGGACACATCACCGGCACCACCCTCCCCTTGGACGGCGGCTGGACGGCGACCTGGCGGATCACCTTCGGTTTCGGAAGGACGAGCGTTCACCTCTTGGGCGGAAGAAATTTCCTACCGACCAGTAGACATGGCACGTGATCTTGCCGATTCTGGCCGCGTACATGCCAAATCCCCGCCACGAGGAGCGCCCCCACATGCGCAGCACCCGTACCCGTACCCGCACCCGTATCCGTACCCTCGGCAGCGCGACCGGCACGGCAGCGGCCACCGCCGTCCTGCTGCTGGCCCCCGCCGGCACCTCCCAGGCGGCCCCGGCCGCCGCGACGGCGTCCGCGCCGGGCGGCAACGCGGCCATCCTGGGCATCGACTACGGAACCTGGAAGCGCGATGTCGCCGCCGTGATGGCCACGGCCCGCCCGTACGTCGAGCAGCGCATCGCGCAGACGCCGGCCGGCGAGAAGACCGCGATCGTCCTCGACATCGACAACTCCTCGCTGGAGACGGACTTCCACTGGTTCTGGACGTTCCCGACCCCGGCGATCTCCGAGGTCCGCGACCTGACCCGGTACGCCAACGAGCGCGGCGTCGCCGTCTTCTTCGTCACCGCCCGGCCCGGGATCATCGGCTCCCTCACGGAGCACAACCTCCGGTCGGTCGGCTACCCGGTGTCCGGGCTGTACGTGCGCGACCTGCCCGACCTGTTCGACGAGGTCAGCACGTACAAGACGGAAAAGCGCGCCGAGATCGAGGCTCGCGGCTACAAGATCATCGCCAACATCGGCAACAAGCAGAGCGACCTGGTCGGCGGCCACGCCGAGCGCACCTTCAAGCTGCCGGACTACAACGGCAAGCTCTCCTGACACCGACACCCCCGGCCCGGGTGTGCACACCGCCACACCCGGGCCGGCCAGGCCCGGGTGTGGCGGAGTCAGCGCAGCAGCGGGGCGAGGTGCCCGGCGAAGTCATGGGGCTGCTCGACCGCTGCAAGGTGCCCGCCGGGGAACTCGGCCGGCGCGTCGATGCCCAGCAGCTCCACGAGCCGGGCGGCCGGTCCGTACAGCGGCTCCAGGTCGCGGGAGTCCCGGCCGGCCGCCAGGACGAGCTTGCCGGCGGCGCGGCGCAGGGCCGGCACGTCCGGCGCGGACGAGGAGAGCGGGCACAGCACGTGCTCCAGGAACGCCGGCGTGTTGGCGTACATCCGCTCGGCCATCTCCCTGAGGTCCGGGGGCAGTTCACCGCCGCGGCCGCCGTCGCCGTCGCCGTGGCTGTGGCTGTGGCCGTCGTGGTCACCGCGGCCGCCGCCATCGTCGGACCGGCCCCCTGCGAGGCCTGAACCGAACCGGGCCATGGCCGGGCCGGGGCCCTGGGTCCGGGATATCTCGCGGACCTCGGCGAACAGCGCCCGGTGCGGGGCCGGGTCCTCCAGCAGCTCCAGCAGCGGCGGCTCGTGCGCGACGAGCCGGCGCACCCGGTCGGGGTGGCGGGCCAGCAGGTCCAGCGCGGTGATCGCGCCGGAGCTGCATCCCATGACGAACGCCTCGTCGTGCGGCGCGAGATGGTCGAGCAGGCGGCGGGCGTCGTCGCTCCAGACCCGCACCTCCTGGTCGGCGAGCGGCCCGTCGAGCCGGCTGCGGGACATGCACCGCTGGTCGTACGACACCACGGTGTACCGGTCGGCCAGTTCCGCGGCCAGGGTCCGGTACATGCCGGCGTCCCCCGCGCCGCCGGGGATCAGCAGCAGGAGCGGTCCGCTGCCGCGCATCTCGTAGTACAGGGTGGCGCCGGGCACGGCGAGCGTCGCGGCGGTGGGCGTGTGCGTCATGTGTTCCCCTGCTCCTCTTCCTCGTCCTTCTGCATCTCCTGCCGCCCGTCCTGCCCCGGCCAGCTCTCCAGCAGCACGTGGAGGGCCTCCAGCGAGCGCGCCCAGGACTCCCCCACCGGGCGGGCATGGCCGAAGCCGCCCGAGAGCTCCAGGTGGATGTAGCCGTGGAAGGTGCTGCGCAGCAGGCGGCCGGCGTCGGTGAGGTCCGGCTCGCGCAGGCCGTAGGCGCGCAGCATGCCGTAGGTCAGCTCGACGTTGCGCCGGAAGCCGGCGGAGTCGCCGACCTCCTCCGGCGTGAGCCGCATCTGCGTGGCCGCGTACCGGCCGGGGTGGGCAAGCGCGTAGTCGCGGTAGGCGTCGGCGAAGGCGAGGAGGGCGTCCCGGCCGGCCCGGCCCGCCACGGCCGCGGCGATGCGCTCGGCCATCTCGTCGGAGGCGAGGAGGGCGATGCGCACGCGCAGCTCCCGCAGGTTGCGCACGTGCGAGTACAGGCTGGCGTCCTTGACCCCGAAGTGCCGCGCGAGCGCCGACACCGTGACCTTCTCCAGGCCGGCCTCGTCGGCCATGGCCGCGGCTGCTTCCGTCAGCCGGACGACGGTGATCCCGGCACGGACCATGCCCCGTCCACCTGCCTTCCCTTTCCCCGCGCCCCCACTTCCTAGAGGCTCTAGGTTTGACCCTAGCAGAACTAGGCAGATGTTGATCCACGCCTGCCGGCCGGTGGCGCGGGGCGGCTAGACTTGCCGGGTTCTGAATCGACCACAGGGGAAGCGGGCACCGGGAGCCGTGATGGAGCAGCAGGAGCGTGCGGACGGCGGCGGCCGCGGGCCCGCGGGCGGCCAGGCCGACGCCGAGGCCGGCTACGAGCGGTGGAAGGGGAAGGGTGTCGCGCTGCGCGCCTTCTTCTACATCGCCGGCACGCACCTCTTCGCCGGCTTCATCTGGCTGCTGTTCACCCTCGGCGAGCACGCCCAGAAGTGACCCCCGGTCCCGGGCGCACGGGGTGAACGACCCGTCCCGCTCCCACGCTGCCTCGCCCCGGCGTCCAGCACCGGCCACAGCGGCGGCACGGGCAGCGGCTGCCCTCCAGGGCGAGCTCCGTCATCAGTTCGGCAGCAGCAGCGCGGCGTAGGTGGAGTCCAGCGCCGCCCGCACCTCGGCGGGGGCCGTGTTGATCGGCGGGGCCATGAACGCGGCCGCGCTGTCGCGCCCGTGCCGGCCGTCGGCGGTGCGCGGGGGGCCGAGCGGGGCGAAGGAGGCGGCGGCGAAGGCCCCGTCCCGGGGCCAGGAGTACTCCCACGGGGGCGACCAGGCCGCGGCGAAGGCCCCGTTGGGCTGGAGCAGGGCCCCGCATGGACAGCAGCGCGCGCTGCGCCACGTCCCGCCGCCAGGGCGAGGGCGGGACCGGCTGCGCCGTCCGGTCGGGCCGGCTCAGCCCGCGGCGCGCAGCAGGCGGTGGGCCGCGGCGCGCAGGTGTACGACGACCTCGGGGTCGGCATCGAGGTCATAGTCCGCGTCGAGGCCGGCCAGGGTCTGCGCGATCCGGGTCAGGGAGTCGTCGGAGGCGTCGACGCGGCAGGTCGCGGCATCCACGGGGCGGACGCGCGGGCCCAGGCCCCGGCTCCGGGCGCGGACCCGGTCGGCCGGGGCGCGGACGGTGGCGACGGCCCGGTGGCGGGTGGGGGCCGCGGACAGCCGGGCGGCGACGAACGCGGCAGGGTCGCCGCCGGGGACGGGCCGGGGTGCGGAGCGCCGGCCGGTGGGGGTGGCGTGGGTGATGCGGTCGAGGCGGAAGAGGCGCCAGTCGTCTCGGTCGGTGTCGTGGGCCAGGAGGTACCACAGGCCGCCGGAAGCGACCAGGTGGCAGGGCTCGACGCGACGGCGTACGGCACTCCGGTCCGCGGCGGCGCGGCCCTGCGGGGCGGCGCTCCCGTCGCCGGCGGCAGCCGTCCCGTACCGGGCGGTGTAGTCGAAGGCCACGATCTCGTGGTCGCGGCATGCGGTGGCGAGGACCGCCAGCAGGGCCGGGTCGACGCGCGGCCCGCGGTCCTCCCAGACGATGCCGGCCAGGGAGGTCTGGAGGGCGGCGGCCTGGCCGCGCAGCCGGCGCGGGAGGACCCGTTCGAGTTTGGCCAGGGCCCGCAGGGCGGTCTCCTCGATGCCGGTCAGGCCGCCGGCGGCGGTGCGCAGGGCCACGGCGATGGCGACGGCCTCGTCGTCGTCCAGGAGGAGGGGCGGCAGCTCTGCGCCGGCGGCGAGGCGGTAGCCGCCGGCGTGCCCGCGGGCGCTTTCCACCGGATAGCCCAGCTCGCGCAGCCGTTCCATGTCCCGGCGCACGGTGCGTACGGTCACCTCCAGCCGCTCGGCCAGGTCGGCTCCCGACCATTCCCGGCGGGTCTGGAGCAGGGAAAGCAGCCGCAGCATGCGCCCGGTCATCTCGCTCGTCATACGTTCCATCGTGCCCGAGTCAGAGGACACACCCTGTCCTGAAATCTCCCTACAGTGGATCCGGTCCGCGAGAGCAAATCGGAAGGTTTCCCATGAAAATTGCAGTTCTCGGTACCGGTGGGGGTGCTCGGGCACACATCGCGCGGCTCGCCGGGCTCGGGCACGAGGTCTTCGTCGGCACCCGGGACCCGCAGGCCACCCTGGCCCGGACCGAGCCCGACATGATGGGCAACCCGCCGTTCGGCACCTGGCTCGCCGAGCACCCCGGCGTCACGCTGCTGCCGTTCGGGGAGGCCGCGGCCGCCGCGGACGAGGTGGTCATCAACGGCATCGACGGGCGCAGCGCCGTCGCCGCGCTGTCGGCGATCTCCGGCCCCCTCGCCGGCAAGACGCTCATCGACTACGCCGTCCCGTACGTGTACAACCCGGACGTCGAACACCCGTGGCCCACGCCGTGGGGCGTGATGCCGAAGATGGAGCCCTGCGACACCGACAGCCTCGGCGAGCAGATCCAGCGGGCCCTGCCGCGGACCAAGGTCGTGAAGTCCTTCGTCACGCAGGAGCAGGCGACCGTGGTCGACCCGAAGGCGGTCGGCGGCGGGGCGCACACCATGTTCGTCGCCGGCGATCACGCCGCCGCCAAGCGGCAGGCCGTCGAGCTGCTGACGGCGTACGGCTGGGAGGACGTCCTCGACCTGGGGCCGCTGGTGTCCGCCCGCGGCATGGAGATGTACGCCACGCTGCACAGCGCCATCGGCTTCGCCCTGGGCTTCGGCACCCACTTCGGCATCAAGGTCGTCCGTTGAGCACCGCCCTGGCCGACCTGCCCCGTATCACCGCCGCCGAGCGGCGCGCCCGCCTGGTGCTCCGCCACCGCCTCGCCCCCTCCGTCCGGGAGGAGACCGCCGAGGCGGTGGCCGAGGCCCTGGTCGGCCTGCACGCCACCGACCCGGCCACCGTGTTCCTCGCCGCGGCCGCCCGGATGCGCGCCCCCACCGCCGCCGCCATCGACCGGTCCCTGTACGAGGCCGGGTCCGCGTGCGGGAGCCCGGCGCTGGAGCGCATACGCTGCATGCGCCGCACCATGTTCGTCGTACCGGCCGCGCTGGCCCCGGCCGTGCAGTCCGCGACCGCGGGGGCCGCCGCGGGCCGCCACCGCGCCGAGGCCGCCGCCCGGCTCCGCACGGAGCTCGGCTGGGACGAGCGGCGCTATGCGGCGGTGGAGCAGGAGGTCCTGGCGGCCTTCGCGGCGCGCGGCCGGGCGACCGCCGCCCAACTGGCCGCCGACGTGCCCGCGCTGCGCGAGCAGATCGTGGTCTCCCCCGGCAAGCCGTACGAGTCCCGGCAGCGGGCGGGCACGCCCGTCCTCGGGGTGCTCGCCGCCGAGGGCCGCATCCGGCGGACCCGGCCCGCCGGATCGTGGACCTCCGCGCAGTTCCACTGGGCGCCGGCCCGGCCGCTGCCGCAGCTGCCTGCGGCCGAGGCGAAGGCCGTGCTGGCCCGCCGCTACCTGAAGGCGTTCGGGCCGGTCATGCCGGAGGACCTGAAGTGGTGGACCGGCTGGACCGTCACCGACACCCGCAAGGCCCTCGCCGCCACCGGCGCCCAGGCCGTCGCCCTCGACGAGGGCACCGGATACCTCCTGCCCGAGGACCTGGAGCCGGACCCGGGCCCGGAGCCGACTGCCGCCGAGCCGGCGGCCGCCCTGCTGCCCGGCCTCGACCCGACGGCCATGGGCTGGCGGCGCCGCGACTGGTACCTCGACCCGGCGCACACCGCCGAGCTCTTCGACCGCAACGGCAACGTCGGCCCCACCGTGTGGTGGGCGGGCCGGATCATCGGCGCCTGGGCCCAGCGCGCTGACGGCCGGATCGTCCACCACCTGCTCACCGACCCCGGCCCCGCCGCACGCGCCGCCGTCCGGGCGGAGACCGAGCGACTGGCCGCGTTCCTCGACGGCACCCGGGTCACCCCCTGCTACCGCACCCCCCTCGAACGCCGCCTCGCCACGGGGCGGTGAGGGTGGATCCCCGAACACCGGCCGGCCGACCGGTCCACGAGCCGGCCGGCTTAGTCCAGGAGGCGGCGCCGGGCCAGCCGCATGACCTCCGCGCGGCTGCGGCCGCCGTGGTCGGCCGCGATGAAGTGGCTGCCGATGCGCAGCGAGAAGACGATCATGCAGCGCAGCTCCACCTCGTCCTCGTCGGGGCAGAAGGAGCGGAACAGGGAACGCAGGTACTCCATGCGCCGGTTGTCCGCGCGCTTCAACCGCCGGGCGACCTCCTCGTCACGCCGCGCCCAGTCGCGGATGGCCAGGTCGGCGGCGACGCTCGTCGCGGGGGCGTCGGCCGCCACGGCGATGGTGAACAGCTGGTCCAGCTTGGCCCTGGCGTCCCCGCCGGCGCTCTCGACGCGTTCGATCACCTTCTCGGTGACCTCCTCCTCCCACGCGTCGAGCATCTCGGCCAACAGCGCTTCCCGGTTGCGGAAGTAGCCGTAGAAGCCGCCCTTGGTGACCCCGAGGGCCTGGGCGAGCACCTCGATCCGGACGGCCTCCGGCCCGCCGGCGGCGAGGGCGCGCAGGCCCTCCTCGATCCACCTGCCGCGCGGCGTCCGCGTCGCGCCCATCCGTGTCTCCTCACCCTCGTCCGTGATGCGTACGCCATCGTATAGAGGACCGGCGGGACGGCCCCGGCCCACCGGCCGGGGCTCCGGGACGGTCATGCCCGGTCCGTCGGGCGGGATGTCTGCTACGACGGGTTGCGCAGGCACCGGGGCGGGCCGGTGCGGGGCGGTGCCTCACCGCGCGGCGGGGGCTGGCGGGGTGAGGCCGGCGGCCAGCTCTTCCACGAAGGCGGACAGGCGGGGCGGCTGCGGACCGGGGCGGGTGGCGACGTACCAGGTGCGGGTCAGGGGCTCGGGGCCCAGGGGGACGAGGGCGAGGCCGCGGGCAGCGGCGTGGGGGGCCGCCGCCCAGTTGGGGAGCACGGTGACGCCCTGTCCGCCGGCCACCAGCTCGACCAGCAGGTCGGTCATCACCGGCACGGTGCTGAGGCGCGCCGGGCGGGCGCCGTGCGGGAGGGGCAGCGGGATCGACGGGATGCGGTTCTGGTCGTACACGTCGTAGAGGAGGAGGTGGGCGTCCGCGAAGTCCTCCGCCGCGACATGGGGCTGTGCGGCCCACGGGTGCCCGGCGGGGACGACGGCCACCATCTCGTCGTCGAAGAGGCGGGTCAGGCTGACCCGGTCCATCTCCGGATCCGGCTTGGTGACCAGGGCGACGTCCACCCGGTCGGCCAGCAGCGCCGGGACGGGGGCGTCGCCGGGGACCTGCTCGATGCGGACCTCGGCGTCCGGGTGCCGCTCCCGGAGGGCCCGGAGCACCGGCGGCAGCCACTGGTAGGTGGTGCTGCACTGGGCGGTGAACCGGACGTACCGGTCCCGGCCGTCCCGCATCTCGCGCAGGTCGCGGCCGGCCGACTCCAGCTCCCCCAGCACGTGGCGGGCCGCCACCAGCAGCCGGCGGCCGGCCGCGTTCGGCACGAGGCGGCGGCCCCGGCGGTCGAAGAGCTGCATGCCCAGCCTGTCCTCGAGGCGGGTGAGCCGCTGGCTCAGGGCGGGCTGGCTCACGAACAGGCGCTCGGCGGCGGCCGTGAGGGTGCCCTCGGCGGCAGTGGCGGACAGCAGTTCCAGGTCGCGCAGGTCCATGTCCATCTTCATAACCGTGGATTATGGCAGGCTTCGATCTTCGTCGTGGTGTTATGGGCGGCGTACTCGTAGCTTCGTATCCCGGGAGGCCGTCAGCCGCCTCTCCTCAACCACCCGCGAAGCAAGGAGAGTTATCCATGTCACGTCTCACCGCCGTGGTCACCGGCTCGTCCAGCGGCATCGGCCTGGACATCGCCCGGGCCTTCCTCGCACAGGGCTCCCACGTGGTCCTGGGCGGCCGGGACCCCGAGCGGCTGGCGAAGGCGGCCGCCGGGCTCGGCCACGCCGACCGGGTCGCCCAGGTCGCCGGGGACATCGGCAGCGCCGCCACCGGCGAGGCGCTGGTCCGGGCCGCGGTCGAGCGGTTCGGCGGGGTCGACGTCCTCGTCAACAACGCCGGCACCTTCGCGCCGAAGCCCTTCACCGAGGTCACGGAGGAGGAGCTGGACGGCTACCTGGCCGGCAACCTCAAGGGGACCTACCTCACCACCCAGGCGGTGGTGCGCCGGATGCGGGAGCAGGGCCGCGGCGGCTCGGTCGTCAACATCGGCACCGTCCTCGTCGACCATGCCGTCGCGGGCTTCCCGGCGTCCGCGCCGGTGGTGAGCAAGGGCGGCGTGCACGCGCTGACCACCAGCCTCGCCGCCGAGCTCGCCGCGGACGGGATCCGGGTCAACCTGGTCTCGCCCGGCGTGGTCCGCAGCCCGCTGCACGCGGCGGTGGACGTCGACGCCTTCGGCGGGCTCGCCCTGCTCAACCGGGTCGGCGAGGTGTCGGAGATCGCCGATGCCGTGCTGTACCTGGCGGGTGCGGAGTTCGTGACGGGCCACGCGCTGCGCGTGGACGGCGGACACGTCACGGGCCGCGCCCTGTAGCACGCGGCCCGCAACCCGCAGCCCACAACCCCGCACACCACCACCATTCGAGTCGGAGGACCGAGGAATGCCGTACGTGAACGTGAAGATCACCCGCGAGGGCGCCACCCCCGAGCAGAAGGCCGAGCTCATCGCCGGGATCACCGACCTGCTGGTCAGGGTGCTCGACAAGAACCCGGCGACCACGTTCGTGCTCATCGACGAAGTGGCCCTGGAGGACTGGGGCGTCGGCGGCGTCCCCACCCTGGAATACCGCCGCCGCACCGACGGCGTCGGGACGGGGGCGTGAGGCGGCGGGTGTAGGTGAGGGCGGGGCGGGCGTCGGCCGTGCTCCGGCCCCGCCCAAGCAGACCGGCGTACGAACGGCCGCCACCCGGGGAGTTGTCGTCGCTCCCGTCTACGATCGTGCCGAGCCGGACACGACACCGTCGCCACGGACAGCGAGGACACCATGACGATTCACCGGCCGGGACGGCCCGGGGACCTGCCCCCTGCGGAAGTGCTGTGGGCGCGGTGGGCCCTGGCCGCCGTACTGGCGGCGAGGACCGAGGACGAGGGCCGCGAGATCCACCGCGTCGGCACCTGGGTCGACGGGTCCGGGCTGCACCTCGACGACAGCGGCTGCACCTGGTGGGCCATGCGGGCGCTGGGCAGCGGCCGCTACGTGCTCTACGGCGAGGACGAGTCCAGCGGCGTCAAGTGGCACAAGCCGGCGGTCGACGTGCTGGCCGGGGGCCCGGACTGGCTCCCCCACGAGACGCTGCGCGACCTGCTCGACGGCTGGCAGCTGGGCTGCGTCTACTGGTACGAGAACGGGGCCTGGGCCCGAGCCCCGTACCCCGAGACCCTGGGCGACGACGGACTCGACTGCGGGATCAGCCGCTTCGCGGTGCGCGAGGAGCTCTTCGGCGAGCTCGAGCCGGCCGCCGCCGACGCGGCGGAGCTGATCGCGGCCGCCGAGGGGTACCGCCTCGAACCCCGGGCCTTGGAGGAGCTGGCGGGGCGGGCTCCGGCCGGCGCCCTGGACCTGCCCGCCATGCAGCGCGCACTGGACCTCGCCGGTCTCGCCGCCGAGGCCGGTGCCGCCACACGGTAGCGCCCCCGCCCGGGGCCGCTCCCCCGGTGTGTCAGGGGCGCTGCCCGGCCGCCGCCCGCCGCTCGGGGACCAGCACCGACCAGACCTCCTCGTCGTGCCGCTTCCCGCGGTACAGGTGGCTTTCGCGCAGTACCCCGTCCCGGGTCATCCCGAGCCGCCGGGCCACGGCGATGCCGGGCTCGTTGCCCACCGACACCACCCACTCCACCCGGTGGATGCCGCGCGTCTCCACGGCGGGCGCCCGCGGCGCCGTCACGCTGGTGGCGGCGTCGGCAGAGGACGGGCGTGCCGCCGCCCCGGCCGGGGCCGGCGGGCCGATAGTGGGGTGCTGTGAACAACGAAGCGGAATCAGAAGGACAGAGCCGGCCCGCGCCGGAATCCGGGAGCGGCACGTGGTCCGGGGCCGCCGGGGCCGAGGCCTTCGCGGCGGTGGAGGCGGCCACGGACTGGCTGCTCGGCTACCCCTTCGTGTTCCGGGCACTGTCCCGCCGGATCGGGGCGGGCTCGGTGCTCGTGGACTACGGCTGCGGACCGGGCAGGGTGGCCGACCGGGCGGCGCGGCTGCTGGGGGCGCGGGTGGTGGGCGTGGACAGCTCCCCCGAGATGCTGGCGCTGGCGCGGAGCGGGGCGGCGGCGGTGGCGGAGTTCCACCTGGTCGAGGACGGCCGGGTGACCGGCCTCCCGGACGAGTGCGCGGACGCGGTGATGTGCAATCACGTCGTCGCCTCGCTGCCCACCGAGGACGCGGTGCTGGCGGTGTTCACCGAGATCCGCCGGCTGCTGCGGCCGGGGGCCCCGCTGGTGCTGCTGAGCACCGACCCCGACTGCACCGGCCTGGACTACGCGTCGCTGCGGATCGGCGGCGGGAGGGCGACGGCGGCTCCGTACCGTCCGGGTGAGGAGCTGGCGGTACGGCTGCGGCGCACCGACGGGTCCTGGCAGGAGGTACGCAACCACGCCTGGCCCGTGGCCCTGCTGCCGGCCCTGCTGGAGCGCTGCGACTTCGGGGACCTGGTCCAGGAGCGGCCGACGGTGGACGATGCGCTCGGCCTCGCCGACCCTGCCCTGGTGCGGGCGCACGACTGGGCGGCCGAGCGGGCCCGGCCGCCGCTGGTGGTGACCCGGGCCGACGCAAAAAGCTGAGGATTGTTCACTTTCCATTGACACGGCGGCCTCCGGGGCCCAACAGTGCGGTAGGCACAGCACGCACGGCACGCACTGCACAGCACGCACGGCACGCACTGCACCCTGCACCCTGCACCCCGGCGACCGAAGTGAGCCCGCATGACCGCGCCCGTTCCCGCTCCCCTTCCCGGCTTCCCCGCGGACTTCCTGTGGGGGGTCTCCGCCTCCGCCTTCCAGATCGAGGGATCCCTCTCGGCCGACGGCCGGGGGCCTTCCTCCTGGGACGCCTTCACCAGGGAACCGGGAAGGATCAAGGACGGCTCGGACGCCGACACGGCCACCGACCACTACCGCCGCTACCGCGAGGACGTGGCGCTGATGGCCGGACTCGGCGTCGGTGCCTACCGGTTCTCGGTCTCCTGGTCGCGGGTCCTCCCCGACGGCCGCGGCCCGGTCAACCCGCGCGGGCTGGACTTCTACGACCGGCTCGTCGACGAGCTCTGCGCCCACGGCATCGCCCCCGCGCCCACCCTCTTCCACTGGGACACCCCGCTCGCCCTGGAGGAACGCGGCGGCTGGCTCGAACGGGACACCGCCGAGCGGTTCGCCTCGTACGCCTCGGTGGTCGCGGAGCGCCTCGCGGACCGCGTCCCCATGTGGATCACCATCAACGAGCCCGCCGAGGTCACCCTCCTCGGCTACGGCCTCGGGGAGCACGCCCCGGGCCGGCAGCTCGCCTTCGACGCCCTGCCCGCCGCCCACCACCAGCTGCTGGCGCACGGCCTGGGCGTACAGGCCCTGCGCGCCGCCGGGGCCCGCCGGATCGGGGTGGCCGCCTCCCACAGCCCCGTGTGGACCGCCGGCGACAGCGACGCCGACCGCGCGGCCGCCGGGCTGTACGACCTGCTCACGAACCGCCTCTTCGCCGACCCGATCCTGACCGGCGCGTATCCGGACGAGGGGCTGGCCGCCCTACTGCCGGGGCCGGTGGCGGAGGACCTCCGGACGATCTCCACCCCGCTGGACTGGTACGGCGTCAACTACTACCACCCGATGCTCGTCGGCGCGCCGGAGCCGGGCGGCGCCACCACCGCCTTCGGCGGCATCGACATCCCCGCGGACCTCCCCTTCGGGATCCGGCGGATCGAGGGGTACGAGCAGACCGACTTCGGCTGGCCGGTGGTCCCGGACGGGCTGCGCGCACTCCTCGTGGGCCTGCACGAGCGCTACGGGAACCGGCTGCCTCCGCTCTACATCACCGAGAACGGCTGCTCGTACGGCGACGGGCCCGACCCCGCCACGGGACGTGTCGCGGACGCGCGGCGGATCGCGTACCACGAGGGGCACCTGCGGGCCCTGCACCGGGCGATGGAGCAGGGTGTCGACGTCCGCGGCTACTTCATCTGGTCGATCCTCGACAACTTCGAGTGGGCGGAGGGCCGCCGGCAGCGCTTCGGCCTCGTCCACGTGGACTACGAGACGCTGGAGCGGACGCCCAAGGACTCGTACGCCTGGTACCGCGGCGTGATCAAGAGCGGCAGTTGACCGCCGGTCCGACGGCCGCCACGGCCGACGGCCCGGAGCGAGCGCGCCTCGCACGTGAGCGGTGCCGCCGGAGGGGTCCGGCGGCACCGCTCACGGCATGCGTGGCTGCTGCGCAGCGTCAGCCGTTGATGCAGACGTTGCCGACGGTCGGGCTCAGCAGGCCCATGATGCCGAAGCTGTTGCCGCAGCTGCTGACCGGAACGTGGATCGGTACCTGGATCATGTTGCCCGACAGGACGCCCGGCGAACCGATGGCGAGGCCGCTGGCGGTGCCATCGGCAACGGCGGATCCGGCCACGCCGAGCGCCGCACAGACGGCCAGGGACGCTGCGGCGACCATGGTACGGATCTTCATGAGGATCTCCCAACGACGGAGGGGTATGCGGGGCCCATCCCATACCAGTCCGTGGCAAAGGGGGGCGATTCACTCTTCCGTGGGCCGTGTCCGCATCGGGCCGAAGGGTGACTGTTGGGGGCTGTGGGGGCTTTGTAATGTCACATCGCATGATGTCCTTACGGCGCGCCGCCTCCGCCGCGGCCCTCCTCGCCACCGTCCTGTCCACCGCCGTCACCGCCCCCGCCCACGCCGTCACCGCCCCCGCGGAGTCCGGCTCCGCCGCCTGCCGCCCCCCGTCCGCCGCGGCGCCCGACCCGGAGCAGGCCCGCCTCGCGGACCCCCGCACCACCGCGCTCGTCGAACGCGGCGGATTCGGCGGCTTCGTGCGCCGCTTCCCCGCCGCCCTGTGCAGCACCCGCAACCCCGGCGAGGCCGCCCGGCTGCTCGACGTCTGGGGCACCGCACTCTGGCAGTCCGCCGTCGAGCGCGCCCAGGGCCGACGCCCCGGCGGCGACCTCCCCACGGGCGACGACCGGCCGCTGTACTGGGCGCGCCTCGCCATGACCGCCGAACTCGCGCGCTGGCAGCCGTCGTTCACCGTCGACCGCGCCGCCCTGCGGACCCGCTTCGAGGACGCCTCGCGCGGCCTGAAGGACAACGCCTTCCGCCCCGCCCCCGGCGTACGCCGCGTCTTCGTCAGCGGCTTCGACCCCTTCGGCCTCGACACGGAGATCCGCCGCGCCAACCCCTCCGGTTCCGCCGTGCTGCGGCTCAACGGGCGCCGCATCACGCTCGCCGACGGCAGCACCGCCGAGGTCCGCGCCGTCGTCCTCCCCGTGCGGTACGCGGACTTCGACGCCGGCATCGTCGAGCGGGCCTTCGCCCCGCGGCTGGCCGGCGGCCCCGCCGCGGCGGACATCATCACCACGGTCAGCCAGGGCTATCCAGGGATCTTCACCCTGGAGGCATGGGCCGGCCGCTCCCGCTCCGCGGACCCGTACCCCGACAACACGCGCACCCTCTCCGGCGGGACCCGCGAGCATCCGGTGACCGCCACCGGCCTCGGCCCGGGCCCGGAGTTCATCCGCACCACACTGCCCGCCGACGCCGTCACCGCCGCCGTGCAGACGCCGTTCCCGGTGCGCCTGAACACCGCGGTCACCGAGATACCGGCGGGCGGCACCGCCCCCGTCGACCGGGCCGACGGCCCGACGGCGGGCTCACGGGCCGTCGCGGGCGGCGGGGGCGGCTACCTCTCCAACGAGGTCGCCTACCGCTCCAACCGACTACGCGGCGAGCTCGCCCCGCGCCTGCCCGGCGGCCACCTGCACACTCCGGTGCTCACCGGCCTCCCGGCCGACCCGCAGGCGCTGACCGGGCCCGAGTTCGAGCACAACGAGGACGCGATCGCCGCGGAGGTCCGGGCCGTCCTCGAACACGCCGCCGCCGTACGGCCGTAGCCCCGCCGCCGGAGGGTATCGAGCGCGTCGGCCGGCCGCCGGACTGAACTCCGGCGCCGGGACCGGCCGGCGGGCCGGGTTCACCAGGCCAGGGGCAGTTCCTCCGGGCCGCGGTTGATGGAGCCCCGGCGCCAGCGCACGTCCTGCGGTGCGACGGCCAGCCGCATGCCCGGCAGCTCCCGCAGCAGGGTCGCGAGGATCACCTCGCACTCCATCCGGGCGACCGCGGCGCCGAGGCAGTAGTGCGCCCCGTGCCCGAACGCGAGGTGCGGCGCCCCGCCGCGGGCCAGGTCCAGCCGGTCTGGGTCGGGGAACACGCGGGGGTCCCGGTTGGCGGCCAGGTAGGAGACGTACACCGCCTCCCCGGCCCGGATCCGTACGCCGCCGATGTCCAGGTCCTCGGTGGCGATCCGCGGCATGCCGACACCGTTGCGCTGCGGAACGAACCGCAGCAGCTCCTCCACGGCCCGGGGCAGCAGGGCGGGCTCGGCGCGCAGCCGCTCCAGCTCCGCCGGGTGGGTGAGCAGGGTGTACACCATGGTCGCGGCCTGGTTGAGGACCTGGTCGAGGGTGTTGAGCACCACCATCACCGACAGCGAGACCAGTTCGGGCATGCTCAGCGCGCCCGCGGCCTGCGCGGCCGCCAGGTCGCCGAACAGGTCCTCGCCCGGGCAGCGGGCCCGGTGCGCGGCGAGTTCCCGGAAGTAGGCGGCGATCTCCGCCTTGACGCCGTCGCCCTCCTGCCGGGAGCGGTCGCTGGAGAGGATGACGGACCGCCACTGCTGGATCCGCCCGAAGTCGGCGGCGGGCACACCCAGCAGGGTGCCGAGGAGGCGTTCCGGCATCGGCCCGGTCAGCGCGCGGGTCAGGTCCGCGGGCGGCCCCTGGGCGATCATCCGGGCGACCAGGCCGGCGGCGGTCTCCTCGGCCTCCGCGCGCAGGGCGGCGACCCGCTTGCGGCCGAAGGCCTCGGACGCCAGCCGCCGCAGCCGGGTGTGGTCGGGCGGGTCGGTGCGTCCGATGCCGCCGGCGGGGGCGACCGTGTGCGGGGTCATGGAGGTCACCGGCCGGCCGACGGTCAGCGCCCGGCTGAACCGCGGGTCCGCGGCCACCTCCTTGACGTGCTCGTACGCGGTGACGAGCCAGGCCTCGCCCTCGCCGTGGCGCATGCGGATCCGGGCGACCGGCTCCTCGCGCAGCAGCCGGTGCAGCAGCGGGTCGAAGTCGAGCGCGGGAAGGTGGTCCACCGGCCAGTGGTGCACCCCGGGCCGGCCGGCGCCCGCCGGGTCCGCGCCGGGCGGGTCGGCCGCGCCCGCCGGACCCCGCTGGGAGGGGAGGGAGCCGTCCGTGCGGACACCGGTCATCGGGCGCTCCCCTGGGCGGGCAGCGGCGCGTGCCGCAGCGGGGTCAGCTGCTGGATGTCGTACCGGGCGCGCAGTGCCTCGACCGCCGCCGGGTCGGGGCCGGCCGGGGAGTCCATCAGCTCCAGCAGTTCCTCGAAGTACCGCTCGTGGTCCGGCGGCGGGGCCGACTGGAAGAGCATCCGGGCCGGTTTCCCGGTGGGGTTGGCGAAGGCGTGCGGGCAGCCCGGCGGTACGAGGATCAGTGTGCCGGGAGCGGCCCGTACCGGCCGTGCGCCGGAGGCGGACTCCCAGCCGCGCCAGTCGTCGCGCGTGCGCACCTTCGGCTCGAAGGCGAGCACCTCCAGTTCGCCCTCGATCACGTAGAAGAGCTCCTCGCCCCGGGTGTGGGTGTGCGCCCCGACGTCGAAGCCGGGCGGGACGACCACCTCGAAGGTGGACGCGATCCGCGAATGGGCGCCGGTGACCTTGAACGTCACCTCCTGGGCGGGGGTCTTCACCGTGCGCCCGGCCCCGGGCGGGACCACCAGGCCGTCCCCTGGGTACAGCAAGGTCATGGTCGTCTGCTCCTGCCTGCTCGGCTCTTCCTCTGCCTGTGTCCGGACCTGCACCTGCGCCTGCGCCTGCGCCTGCGTCGTGGGCCGGGTCGTCACCACCGGACCGGGAGCTCCTCGGGCCCGCGGATCAGCGCCCCGCGCTGCCAGCGCAGCTCGTCCTCGGGTACGGCGAGCCGCAGGCCGGGGAAGCGGTCCCACAGGGTGGCGAGCAGGACCTCGGACTCCATGCGGGCGAGGGTGGCGCCGGGGCAGTAGTGCGGCCCGTGGGCGAACGCGAGGTGGGACGTGGCGTTCTCGCGGTCGAGGTCGAGGCGCTCCGGGTCGGCGAACACCTCCGGATCGCGGTTGGCCGACAGGTAGGAGACGTACACGGCGTCGCCCGCCGGAATGGTCACGCCGCCGAGCTCCACGTCCTCCAGGGCGATGCGGGCGAGGCCGACCGCGTTGCGGTGCGGGATGTAGCGCAGCAGTTCGTCGACGGCCCGGGGGACGAGTGCGGGCTCGGCGCGCAGCCGGGCCAGGTGGTGGGGGTGGGTGAGGAGGGCGTAGACCATGTTGGCGCTGTTGTTGCGTACGGCGTGCGTCCCGCCGATCTGGACCAGCACGGCGAGGCCGACGGCCTCGTCGAAGCCCATGGCGCCCGCGTCGACCCCGTCGGCGAGGACGTCCACCAGCTGCTCCCTGCGGGGCCCGCCGCCGACCGGGGCCTGCCGTGGCAGCCGGGCGGCGGAAGGCCGGGCTGCGGGCGGACGGGCTGCGGGCGGTCGGCGCGCGGCGCCGATCAGCGCGGCGAAGCGGGCGGCGATGGCGGCCTTGGCCTGCTCGCTCGCGGTGCGGCCGGCCGCGGCGGTGAGGATGGCGTCGGTCCACTGCACCATCGGCTCCCGGTCCTCGGCGGGGACGCCCATGAGCTCGCCGACCATCGCCAGCGGGAACGGCCGGGTGACCTGGGCCACGAGGTCGGCCGGGGGGCCGTGCTGCTCCATCGCGTCGAGCAGTCCGTCCAGGAGCTGCTGGGCGCGGTCGCGCAGGCGGCGCATGCTGCGGGCGGTGAACGCGCCCGCAACCACCCTCCGCATGCGGGTGTGGTCGGGCGGGTCGGCGACACCGATCGCGCCGTCCATCGGGATGAAGTGCGGGGTGACCCGGGTGACGTCCCGGCCGAGGACGGCCCGCCGGCTGAACCGGGGGTCGGCGGAGACGAGCCGGACGTCGGCGTGGCGGGTCACGAGCCAGGCGTGCCCCGCGCCGTTGGGCAGCCGGATCCGGCTCACGGGCTCCTCGTGCAGCATCCGGGAGAGGAAGGGGTCGAACTCGAGGCCGGGAAGGTCGGGCGGGCTCCAGAAGTGGATCGGCGATTCGGTCGTCGGCGCGGTGCGCATGGCGGAACCTCGGCTGTGTCGGGCGGGTGCGGCGGGCAGGCGGACGGTCGGCGGCGGTCCGGGCAGCGCAGGGCGGGGCGGGGCGTCAGCGGGCCGGGCCTGCGAGGGCGGTGGCGGCCTGGGCCGCGCGCTGCCGTCCGATGCCGCAGGCCCGGCCGGTACGGGCGCCCGCGCCGGCGCGGGGGGAGCTGCCGGCGGGGGCGGTCCAGCGGCCGAGGGACATCTCGGCGGTGATGCCCGGACCGAATCCGGCGATGATCCCCTTGGCCTGCTCGGCGGCCCCGCCTTCGTCGAAGAAGCGGGCGAGGGCGTCGAGTACGACGACGCTGGCGATGTTCCCGTACTCGGTGAGCGTGGCCCGACTGAAGCGGAAGGCGTCCGGCGGCACGCCGAGGTAGCTGCCCAGGTCGTCCAGGATGCGCGGGCCGCCCGCATGAACCAGGTAGAAGTCCAGGTCGGAGGCGTCCCAGCCGTGGCGGTCGGCGAGTTCGGCGAGGACGGGGGCGAGGGGTTCCATGGTGCCGGGCACCCGCTTGTCCAGCAGGAAGTGGAATCCGGTGGCGCGGACGCTGTACGCGATCCAGCCCTCGGTGCCGGGCACGAGGTGCGAGGCGTTGGCCTCCAGCCGGATGCCGGTGCCGCCGGTGCCGCGGACCACGGCCGCGGCCACCGCGTCGCCGAACAGGCCGTTGGACAGCAGGGTTCCGACGCCGAGGTCGGCGGGCTGGTAGCAGAGCGAGCAGAACTCGCAGGCGACGATGAGGGCGTTGGCGCCGGGGTAGGCCGTGCAGAAGTCGTGCGCGCGGTTGATGGCGCTGCCCCCGCCCGCGCAGCCGAGCTGGGCGATGGGCAGCTGCCGGGTGTCGGGCCGGAAGCCGAGCCGGTTGATCAGCCAGGCGGTGAGGGACGGCATCATGAAGCCGGTGCACGAGACGTAGACGATGAGGTCGATGTCCCGTGCCGTCAGTTCGGCTTCGGCCAGTGCCCGGTGGACCACGTGCGGGACGTGCCGCTTGGCCTCGGCCTCGTACACCCGGTTGCGGTCCTCGAACCCCGGGTGGCGCAGGACCTCCTCGATCGGCTGGACCAGGTGCCGGGTGCGTACGCCGGTGTTCTCGATGAGGCGTAAGGCGAGGGGTAACCGGGGGTGGTCCGCGTGCAGGCTGCGTGCCAGGGCGAGGGTCTGGCCGAGGGTGATGACGTGCTCGGGGACGGCGACGGCGGGTCGGCACAAGGTGGCCATGGGCAGGGCATCCCGGGGAGAGGGGGCGACGCCCGGCCGGTCGGCCGGGCGGGGCCGCGATCAGCCCGGAAGGGATACTTCCCGATCACCACCAAGGGAGCAAACCAGTACGATGAGCCCACTATCGGCCATGCTAGGGCACGTTGACCGTGGTCTCGCAGGCGAGCGAGATGTCGTGGCCGCCCTTGCCGTCGCAGGAGTCGGCGGCGTCCCCGCCGTCCATGACGTCGTTGCCGCCCGTGGCCGCGTCCGCCGCGCTGTCGCCGGGCGCCGCCGAGGGGGCGGGCACGGGGGTGGCCGCGGGCTTCGGGCGCAGGACGGAGGGGGTGCCGGGCTCCCCGCGGCCGCGGGATGCGTCCCCCGAGTTGCTGTCCCCGATGATCGCGTCCGTGCCCGCGCCGCCCGCGATGATGTCGTTGCCCTCGCCGGTCGCCGTGTCCTCGGCGGAGGAGTCGCCGGTGATGTTGTCGTCGCCGGCGCCGCCGTCGATGATGTCGTTGCCGCCGCCGGAGGCGTCGACGCCGCCCCGGCTGTCGCCGGCCAGGTGGTCGTTGCCGTCCCCGCCTTCGACGACGTCGTTGCCGCCGCCCGTGGCACTGCCGCCGAAGGAGATGCTGTCGCCTCCGACGCGGTCGTCGCCCGCGCCGCCGAGGACGACGTCGTTGCCGCCGCCGTCCACGTTCACCCTGGTGCCGATCAGGTCGCCGCGTACGAAGTCGTTGCCGTCGCCGCCGTCCACCTGGTCGTTGCCGAGGCCGCCGGCGATCGAGTCGTTGCCGGCGAGGCCGCAGATCACGTCGTCGCCGCCCTTGCCGTCGATGGTGTCGACCTCCGCCGACCCGACGATGACGTCGTCGCCTTCCGTTCCGTTGATCGTCCCGGAGCCGGTGATCGTCGCGGCCCGCCCGAAGCAGGTCGCCTCGTCGGCCGCTTCGGCGGCCACCGCCGGGAATCCGAGGGAGAGCAGCGCTGCCGCCGCCAGGATCAGGTGGAACTTGCGGCTGGACATACGGACCTCCGGTGGTCGCGCGGGGCAGGGGACGGTCAACATCGAACGCCTGAGGACGATATGGACCGAATCCGGCAGAAGCAACCAATGGGTGGGATGTTGGGGCGTTTTACCTTCGATCAGCCCCCACGGCGGGTGCCTGCCGGTCCGGCGGCGGGCCCGCTGCACGCCCGAGGGGCACCGGCCGGCTCTGTCGGTGCCGTCCGCTCCGGCGGATCCCGGCCGCCTGCCGCAGGCGCCGCAGGTCGGGGGCCGGCATCGACAGGGCCGGGCACTCCGCGTTCGGCGGGTCAGGACGCGGTGCTGCCGCCGAGGTGCTGCCAGAGGAAGGTGTAGGCGAGGGCCTGGTTGTGGGAGGCCTGCTCGTTGTCGGAAGCGCCGCCGTGGCCGCCGCCGGTGTTCTCGTGGAACAGGACGCGGTGGCCGAGCTCCCGCAGCCGGGCGGCGGTCTTCCGGGCGTGCCCGGGGTGGACCCGGTCGTCGCGGGTGGAGGTCATCAGCAGCACCGGCGGGTACGGCCGCCCCGCGGCGAGGTTGTGGTACGGGGACATGTCCTCGAGGTGGGGCCGGTCGGCCTCGGTGTCGGGGTCGCCGTACTCGGCGACCCAGGACGCGCCGGCGAGCAGCCGGTGGTAGCGCAGCATGTCGAGGAGGGGGACCTTGGCGACGACCGCGCCGAACAGCTCGGGGTACCGGACGAGCATGGCGCCCATGAGCAGTCCGCCGTTGCTGGCGCCGGTGATGCCGAGCCGGTCGGGGGTGGTGATGCCGCGGGCGGTGAGGTCGGCGGCGACAGCGGCGAAGTCCTCGAAGGCGCGGACCCGGTTGGCGCCCAGGGCGGCCTGGTGCCAGGCGGGGCCGTATTCGGCGCCGCCGCGGATGTTCGCGACGACGAAGGTGCCGCCGCGGGCGAGCCAGGCGCGGCCGGTGACGGCGTTGTAGCCGGGGGTCTGCTGGTCGCGGAAACCGCCGTAGCCGTAGAGCAGTGCAGGGCCCGGCCCGTCGCGGTCGGCGGGGCCGACGACGAAGTAGGGCACGGCGGTGCCGTCCCGGGAGGTGGCGAAGTGCTGCCGTACGGCCAGGCCGGCGGTGTCGAAGCGGGCAGGGGCCTGCTTGAGCACCTCGGTGTCGCCGCCGATGTGGCCGCGGGTGAGGGTGGAGGGCTGGAGGAAGCCGTCCACGTCGAGGAAGAACTCGTCGGAGGTGTCCGGGTCGGTGTCGGTGATGCACGCGGAGGACAGCGGCGGCACGTCGGCGAGCGGACGCCGGCTCCAGCCGTCGGGGCCGGGGGTGAGGACCTCCAGCCGGGTGGCGACGTCGGCCAGCGTGTCCAGGATCAGGTGGTGGCGGGTCCAGCAGTGGCCGGACAGGGCGGTGCGCTCGTCGGGGGTGAACAGGGCGTGCGCGGTGCGGTCGCCGGCGAGGAAGGCGTCGAAGTCGAACACGAGCAGCGAGCCGGCCGGGTGGCCGAGCCAGGGGCTCTTCGGGGTGACGACCAGCCACTGCCGGTACGCGTACGCGCCGGCGTCGGCCGGTACGTCGATGCGGACCAGCCGGTCGCCGTCGGCGAGCAGGTGGAGCTCGTGGTGGAAGAAGTCGGTGGAGCGGGAGACGAAGGCCCGCTCGAAGCCGGGCGTGGCGTCGTACCAGCCGGAGGCGGAGACGTCCGCGTGCTCGGCCTCGAAGACGATTTCGGCGTCCTCGAGGGCGGTGCCGCGGCGCCAGCGGCGGACGGTGCGGGGGTAGCCGGAGGCCGTCAGGGAGCCGGGGCCGAGGTCGGGGCCGATGAAGACGGTGTCCTCGTCGATCCAGGCGACCCGGGTCTTCGCCTCGTCGACCCGGAAGCCGCCCTCGACGAACGTGCGGTCGTCCAGGTCGAATTCGCGGACCACGACGGCGTCGGAGCCGTCCCTCGAGAGCATGACCAGCGCGCGCCGGTAGTCCGGGTAGCGGACGGCGGCCCCGGCCCACACCCACTCCTCGCCGTCCGCCGCCGCGAGGGCGTCGACGTCGAGGAGGACCTCCCAGGCGGGCTCGTCCTTGCGGTACTGCTCCAGCGTGGTGCGCCGCCACACGCCCTTCGGCCGATCGGCGTCCCGCCAGAAGTCGTACAGGTACGCCCCGCGGCGGACGGTGTAGGGGATGCGCTCGGCGTCGTCGAGGACCTCGCGCAGTTCGCCGCGCAGAGCCTCGAAGCGGGGGTCCGAGGTGAGCGCGGCGGCGGTCTCCGCGTTCCGCTCGGCGACCCAGCCCAGCGCGGCCTCGCCCTCGACGTCTTCCAACCACAGGAACGGATCTTCACCAGTCACCCCACGATTGTGCCGTCCGCGCCGGCCGTCCGGTGACGCCTCCCCCCTTGGGGGCGGGGCCCGCGCTTCCGGTCAGGCTGTCGCCGCCGGTCAGACCGCCGGGGGGCGGTCAGGCCGTCAGGGGGCGGTCGTGCGCGCGTATGGGGGCGGGGAGGGAGGTCGAGCCGGTGAGGTAGCGGTCGACGGCGGCGGCCGCCGCCCGGCCCTCCGCGACGGCCCACACCACCAGGGACTGCCCGCGCCCGGCGTCCCCGGCGACGAACACCCCGTCCGCGGTGCCGGGGCTGCCGCCGCCGGCGGGGGCCGGCGGGGGGAGGGCCGCGAAGCCGGGTGTGCGGGCGTAGCCGCCGTGGGCGTCCCGGGTGAGGCCGAGCTGCTCCTCCAGGGCGGCGGACCGTTCGGGCCCGGAGAAGCCGAGCGCCAGCAGGACCAGTCCGGCCTCGATGACCCGCTCGGTCCCGGGGACGGGCCGCCGGGTGACCGGTTCCACCGCGGTGAGGTGCAGGGCCCGTACCCGACCCGCTGCGTCCCCGACGAAGTGCAGCGTGGCGTGGGCGAAGACCCTGGGGTCGGTCCCGTCGCGGTCGCGCGCCTCCTCGTGCGCGTGGGAGATCCGGTAGGCCTTCGGGTACACGGGCCAGGGCTCGGTGTCGGACCGGCCGGGGCCGGGCTCCGGGTTGATGTCGAGCTGCACCACCGAGCGGGCGCCCTGCCGCAGGGCGGTGCCCAGGCAGTCCGAGCCCGTGTCCCCGCCGCCGACGATCACCACGTGCCGGCCCTCGGCACTGATCGGGGCCGCCGCGAGGTCGCCCTCCTGGACCCGGTTCGCGCCGGTGAGGTACTCCATGGCCTGGTGGATGCCGTACAGGCCGCGGCCCGGTACCGGGAGCTCGCGGCGCTCGCCGGCGCCGACCGCGACGACGACCGCGTCGTGCCGTCTGCGCAGCTCGGCCGGGTCGACACGGCCTCCGACGTCCGCCTCGGTACGGAAGACGGTGCCCTCGTCGCACATCTGCGCTATGCGGCGGTCCAGGTGCGCCTTCGCCATCTTGAAGGCGGGGATGCCGTAGCGGAGCAGGCCGCCGATGCGGTCCTCGCGCTCGTGGACGACGACGGTGTGCCCGGCCCGGGTCAGCTGCTGGGCCGCGGCGAGCCCGGCCGGGCCCGAGCCGATGACGGCGACGGTCCGCCCGGTCGGCCGGGCGGGCGGGACGGGGGCGGTGTACCCGTGCTCCCAGGCCTGATCGGCGATGGTCTGCTCGACGTTCTTGATGGTGACCGGGTCGGAGTTGATCGACAGGACGCAGGCGTCCTCGCAGGGGGCGGGGCAGAGCCGACCGGTGAACTCGGGGAAGTTGTTGGTCGCGTGGAGCCGGTCGGAGGCCGCCCGCCAGTCGCCGTGCGCGGCGTACGCGTTCCACTCGGGTATGAGGTTGCCGAGCGGGCAGCCGCCGTGGCAGAAGGGGACACCGCAGTCCATGCACCGGTTGGCCTGCGCGGACACCAGGGGCAGCAGCGCCTGCCCGGCGTGGACCTCCAGCCAGTCGCCGAGCCGCCGGCCGGCGGGCCGGGCCGGGACGGGGCTTCGGGGGGTGCGGAGGAACCCGTGCGGATCGGTCATGCGCCGCCTCCCTGGCTCACGGGGCGGTTTCCGGCGTTCAGACCAGGCTACGCCGGGTCCGCCGCACCGTCCCGGCGACGGCCGGGGGCCGGTCCCCGTACCCGCCCCGCGCCCGCCCCGTCCGCCCCGAGCGGGGGCGGGCCGGCGGCCGGTCAGTCCAGGTCGAGGTGGTAGACGCCGGCCGTGGCGTCGGCGAAGAGCGTGAACTGCACCCGGCGCTCGCCCGCGCCGCCCGCGCCGCCCGTGCCGTCCTCGTCGCCCTCGATGTCGAGCTCCACCGGTTCGGCGTCCACGAGCACGTACTCGCCGTAGCTCTCGAAGTCGCCGGGGCCGTCCGCGACGCCGACGTGGATCGGGGTTTCGTCGGGCAGTGCGGCCAGCACCTCGCGCAGCCGGCCGGCGGTCCATACCTGCGGGTTGTGATCGAACGTCTCAGCCATGCGGAGACAGTAGAGCCATCCGGGGTCGCCGGTGGCCGCGCCGCGCCGAACGGTTTTTTCCGGACACAGGTCGGCTTTTCAGGGCGTGTTGACGCCCTCCCACAGGGCGGCCAGACGGGTGTGCAGGACGTCCTGCGCCTGGTCTTCGGTGAGGTGGCCGATGAGGACGTGCGCGGTGAGTCCGTCGGCGAGGGCGAGGAGGGTACGGGCCTCCCGGGCCGGGTCCAAGCGGTCGTCGGCGCCCCCGGCGGCATCGCCGGCGGCTTCCGCGACGAGGCGGGTGAACACGTCCTGGAGGGCCGCGTAGTTGGCCCTCACCGCCCGGGCCAGCGGCTCGCTCACGGCGGCCTGGGCGAGGAAGGCGAGCCAGACCCGGGCCTCGGCGCGGTGTTCCCCGCGCAGCAGGGCGAGTTCGGTGGCCGCGTGGCCCAGGGCGGTGCCGGCGGACTGGGCCGGGCTGCGGACCAGGCGGGCCCGTACGCGCTCGCCGATGCGGTCGCCGATGTGGCCGAGGGCGAAGAGGAGCATCTCCTCCTTGGTGCGGAAGCACCGCTGGACGGCGCCCATCGACACCTGGGCGCGGTCGGCGACGTCGCGGAGGGTGACGCCCTCGAGGCCGCTTTCGTCGGCGAGCGCGCAGACGGCCTCGGCGATGAGGCGGCGCCGGCCTTCGTGGTCCACCTGCCGGGGCATGTCGCGTCTCCTGTCCGTCGTGGGCCCTGTGGGCCGAGTGGGCCGAGTGGGCCGAGTGGGCCGACCGGAGCGAACTTTATGCGATGCACCCACATCGGTTCCTGGGCTATCGTTTCGATGCAAGCGCATCACAACGAGGACGGGGAGGTGGGGGCGCCGTGCGCGAACCCCTGTGGCAGCTGTCGGCGGCGGACCAGGCGGAGGCGGTGCGCCGGGCGGAGGTCTCGGCCGTGGAGCTGGTCGACAGCCACCTGGAGCGCATCGCCGAGGTCAACCCGAGGGTGAACGCGGTCACCCAGCTCATGGCGGAACGGGCCCGCGCCGACGCGGCCGGCCTCGACCGGCGCCGCGCGGCAGGCGAGGAGCCGGGGCCGCTCGCGGGGGTGCCCTTCACGGTGAAGGAGACCACCCCGGTCGCGGGGGTGCCGACCACCTTCGGGCTCAAACGGTTCCGGGACCTGGTGGCGCCCGCGGACGCGCCTCCGGTGGCACGGCTGCGCGCGGCCGGGGCGGTCCCGATCGGGCACTCCAACATGCCGACGCTGGTCCTGGCCGGGATGCACACGCGCAGCGAGCTGTTCGGGAACACGTCCAACCCGTGGGACCCCGCCCGGACCCCCGGCGGTACCAGCGGGGGCGACGCGGTGGCCGTCGCCACCGGCATGGCGGCGCTCGGGCTCGGCAACGACTCCGGCGGCTCGCTGCGCGTCCCGGCCCAGTTCTGCGGGGTCGCGGCGCTCAAGCCGACGGCCGGCCGGTTCCCCGCGGACCACCGCGTCCTCGGCCCCGAGGACCCCGGACCGGCCTCGCAGATGCTGGTCACCGACGGCCCGCTGGCCCGCCGGGTCCGCGATCTGCGGCTGGCGTACGAGGTCTTGGCCGGGGTCGATCCCCGCGACCCGCGGGCGGTGCCGGTACCCGTACGCGGCGAGCCGCTGCCGGGGCCGGTGAAGGTCGCGGTGGTGGCGGACCCCGGCGGGCACGGCGTCCACCCGGCGGTGCGCGCGGCCGTGGAGGCGGCGGCGGGCGCGCTGCGCGACGCCGGGTACGACGTGCGCGAGGTCGCGGACGTCCCGCGGCTGGACGAGTCACTGGAGGCGTACGACCGGCTCACCCTGACGGAGTTCGCGCAGTCCTGGCCCGCGGTGCGGGCGCTGCTCGGCCCGGAGGGGAGCCGCTACATCGAGATGGCGATGGAACGGACGGCTCCCGTGGACGCGGCCGGGCTGGTGCGGCTGATGGGCACCTGGATGGGCATCCGCCGCTCGTGGGCGGAGTTCCTCGACGAGTGGCCGCTGCTGCTCGGCCCGTCGTTCACCGAGCCGCCGGTCGAACCGGGGCTGGAGTCGCGGGACCGGGCCGGCCGGGAGCGGGTCGCGTCGGGCCTGCGGCTGTGCACGGCGACGAGCTTCGCGGGCGTGCCCGCGGTGGCCGTGCCGACCGGGACGGACGCCGACGGGCTGCCGTGCGGGGTGCAGATCGTCGGGCGGGCGTTCCGCGAGGACCTGTGCCTGGACGCGGCCCAGGCGGTGGAGGACCGGCTCGGCGTGCTGTCCCCGGTCGACCCGCGCGGGTAGCCGGGCGGGCCGCGCAAGGAGCAAAGCGGGCGGGGCAGGCAGCAGAGGGGCGGGCGGGCAGGCAGTAGGGCGCCGGGCGGGCCGGAAGCGGGGGGCCGGCCCGCCCGGCCGCTACCGGCCGCCCGCGTTGAGCAGCCGGTTGGGGGTCTGGGGCGGGACTCCCGTCAGGACGTCCCGTGCGGCCCGTTCCGTGATCCAGGCGCGGACCTGCGCCGGGGTGGCGCCCGGGTGCGCCGAGAGGTGGAGGGCGACCGCGCCGGTCACGTGCGGGGCGGCCCACGAGGTGGCGATGGCGTCGCTGGTGACGGTGCCCGCGCCCGCCAGCGCGGAGGTGATCTTCTCGCCGGGGGCGTACAGGTCGACGCAGGAACCGTGCCCGGAGCCGAACGCATCGGTGTCCCGCCAGTGGCGGTCGCCGGCGGTGGACGCGGCGACCACGAGCGCGCCGCGCGCGCCGGCCGGGGAGTGCCGGCAGGCGTCGTCGGCGAAGTTGCCCGCCGAGACGACCACGGGGATCCCCGAGGCGATCAGGCGCTCCACGGCGGCGTCGAGGGCGGCGGAACGGCCCTCGAGGTTGAGGGACATGTTGACCACGGCCGGGCGGCGGGCGTGCTCGGCCACCCAGTCCACCGCCTTGATCGCGGAGGCCTCGGCGTCCGGGCCGGCGTCCTTCGCCTGCGCCGAACCGCCCTCCTCGCACGCAATGGCCTGGACGCGGACGAGTTCGGCGCGCGGGGCGACGCCGTAGGTGCGGCCGCCGATGATGCCCGCCACGAACGTGCCGTGCCCCAGGCCCTCGCCGTCGAGGCAGTCGCCTGCGTCGGGGTCCCCGACGAAGTCGGCGCCGAGGGAGGCGCGGCCGCCGAACTCCGCGTGCTTGACCTCCATGCCGGTGTCGAGCACGTAGACGCGTACGCCGCTGCCGTCGGCGCCCGCGGCGAAGGTGCCGTCGAGCGGCGGGGTGCGCTGGTCGATCCGGTCCAGGTTCCAGGGGACCCCCGTGCGGGGGGCGGGTGCGGCGCCGGGGTTCCCGGACGGCGGCCGGCTGCCCGAGGGGGCGCCGGAGGGGCGGGGCGCGCCGGAGGGCCCGGTGCCGCCCGGCGAGCCGATCGGTGCGGGCCCCGGGGCGCCGGAGGAGGCCGTGGACGGCCCGGGGATGCCGGGGGCGGCCGGATCCTCGGTCGGGGAGCAGGCCGAGAGCCCGAGTGCCACCGCCACCGCGGTGGCCGCCATCGCATGGGTGCGCGCGCGTGCCATGTCCGTCCCCCTGTCGCCGCTGCGGCCGTCTGCCGTCGGGGGCGGAGACGTCCCCGGGCGGCGCGCCGGTTGCACGACGGAACCGGACGGCGGCGGTTGTCCCGCTTCGGCTTGAACCGGGGTGCGCCGACGCGCGGTCGCCGGCCCTTGAGGCCGTCGAATGAGGCCGTCGAAGAAGTCCCGGTACGCGGTGCCTTCGCCGCCGGGCCCGGCACCGGCCCCGGTGTCAGACGGCCGTGGTGCGGGCCCGGGCGAGCACGGCCTCGGTGTCCACCCCCGTCGGGAGGGTGCCGTACGCCCCGCCGTGCTCGCCGCCCAGCCGGGACGCGCAGAACGCGTCGGCGACCGCGGCCGGGGCGTGCCGCTGGAGCAGCGCCGCCTGGAACACCAGGGCCATCGTCTCGGTCAGCCGCCGGGCCCGGTACTCGGCCTCGGCGGGGTCGGCGAGCTGCTTGTGCAGCCCGGCCACCGCCGCGTCCAGGTGCCGGTCGGCACCCGCGGCCAGTCCCACCTCGGCGAAGAACGCCTCCACGGTCTCCGGCTGCCGGGCCATGGCCCGCAGCCCGTCCAGCGCGGCCACATTCCCCGAGCCCTCCCAGATGGACGACAGGGGGGCCTCCCGGTAGAGCCGGGGCATGCCCGAGTCCTCGATGTAGCCGTTGCCGCCCAGGCATTCCAGGGCCTCGGCCGCGTGCCCGGGGGCCCGCTTGCACACCCAGTACTTGGTCACGGCCAGCCCCAGCCGGCGCAGCAGCGCCTCGTCCCCGTCGCCGCGGGCGACCCGGTCCGTGGCCCCGGCCAGCCGCAGGGCTACGGCGGTGGCGGCCTCGGACTCGAGGGCCAGGTCGGCGAGGACGTTGCGCATCAGCGGCTGGTCGATCAGGGCCTTTCCGAACGCCCGCCGGTGGGTGGCGTGGTGGACCGCCCGGATCACCCCGAGGCGCATGCCCGACGCCCCGCCGAGGACGCAGTCGAGGCGGGTCGTGTTGACCATCTCGATGATGGTGGCGACCCCGCGGCCCTCCTCCCCCACCAGCCAGCCGAAGGCCTCGTCGTACTCGATCTCGGCGGAGGCGTTGGAGCGGTTGCCCAGCTTGTCCTTGAGCCGCTGGAGCAGGAGGCGGTTGCGGCTGCCGTCGGGCAGCACCCGCGGGAGCAGGAAGCAGGACAGTCCGCCCGGGGCCTGCGCCAGCGTGAGGAAGACGTCCGACATGGGCGCCGAGGTGAACCACTTGTGCCCGGTCAGCCGGTACGTGCCGTCCCCGGCCGGTACGGCGGTCGTGGTGTTGGCGCGGACGTCCGATCCGCCCTGCTTCTCGGTCATCGACATGCCGGCGATCAGCCCGGCCTTGGTGTCGGGTCGGCGCAGGCCGAAGTCGTAGGTGCGGGAGGCGAGCAGGGGCTCCAGCCACTCGGCCAGTGCGGGCGCCGCGCGCAGGGCGGGGACGGCCGCGTACGTCATGGAGACCGGGCAGGTGTGGCCCGCCTCGACCTGGCCCCAGACGAGGAACTTCGCCGCGCGGGCGACGTGGGCGCCCGGCCGGTCGTCGGCCCAGGGGGCGGCGTGCAGGCCGTGGGTGACGGCGGTGCGCATCAGCTCGTGCCAGTACGGGTGGAACTCGACCTCGTCGATGCGGTGGCCGTAGCGGTCGTGGGTGTGCAGCACGGGCGGGTTCTCGTTGGCCAGGCGCCCCCAGTCCGCGGCCTGTTCGGAGCCGGCGAGGACGCCGAGCGCGTGCAGCTCGGGTGCGGCCCAGCCGGCTCCCTCGCGGTCGAGGGCCGCCAGCAGGGCCGGGTCGGCGGCCGCGTCGTAGCCGTGGTGCGGCGGTACCTGGTTGGTGACCTCATGCGTCTGCGGCATCGTGTCCTCCAAGGGCGCGCAGGGTGAAGGTGATCAGGCCGGGGATGACGTCGCCGGGGGCCGCGTCGCCGTCGGCGAGGGGTCCGACGAGCGCCTCGGCGATGGCGCCGACCAGCGCGGCGGCGGTCAGCTCGGGGTTCTGCGGGGGCAGTTCGCCGGCGGCGGTGCCCGCGGCGATCCGTTCGGCGTACACGTCGCGGAACGCGCGCCGGAAGACGAGGCGTTCGGTGTCGACGGCCGGGTCGGCGGGCTCCGCGAGGAGGGCGAAGGCCCGCCGGGGCGCCTGGAGCGCCCGGGAGGCGAAGGTCTCCACCGCGGCGGCCACCCGTTGGGCGGCGGTCCCGGGGCGGTCCGCGGCGGCGGCGACCGCCTCCAGCTCCCGCGCGACCAGGGTGCGGAAGAGGGCGGCGGCGAGCTCGGACTTGCCGGAGAAGGACTGGTAGACGCTGCCCGTGGAGATGCCGGCCTCGGCTGCGATCGCGGCGACGGAGCAGCCGCCGTACCCCTCCCGGGAGAGCAGGCGGACGGCGGCTTCCAGGACCCGGTCGCGGCGGGCGTCGAGGCGGGCCTGCACGGCAGGGGGGCGGCGGTAGGGCATGGGAAGAATTGAAGCACTGATTCAGTGCTTCACGGAAGACCCGCCCCGCCGCGACTCCGCAATGCAGCGGGGCGGTTGCGGGGTGCGGGCGCGCAGCGGGTGCGGCGCGCGGCCGGCTCAGGACGCCGGCGCGGGGTCGCGCGGGCCGACGGCGGTCACGGTCGCCGGGGTGGGGCCGTCCGGGCGGACGGTGATCCCGTACGCGGCCCGGGTGGAGGTGGAGCGGAAGGCGACGGTGTACGCGGGCAGCAGCCGTTCCAGCAGGACCGTCGACTCGCGCAGGGCGAACTGCAGGCCGAGGCAGGCGCGCGGGCCCATCCCGAAGGGCAGGTAGGCGCCCAGGTCGGCCGGGCGGCCCCCGGGCTCGGTGAAGCGCCGGGGGGCGAAGCGCTCCGGGTCCGGCCACAGCTCCGGGTCGCGGTGCGTCAGGTACGGGCACACCAGGAGGTCGGTGCCGGCGGCGACGGCATGCCCGGCCAGGACGTCGTCCTCGGCTGCGTGGCGGGGCAGCATCCACGCGGACGGGTAGAGCCGCAGCGTCTCGTGGACCAGTGCCTGGACGGCCTGCCGACGCTCCGGGGAGCCCGCGCCGCCGGCCGCGAGGGCCTGCCCGCGAGCCTCGGGATTCCGGTCGATCAGCAGGTACAGCCAGGTCAGGGTGGTCGCGGTGGTCTCGTGCCCGGCGAAGAGCAGGGTGACCAGCTCGTCGCGGATCAGGCGGTCGGTGTACTCGGGCCGCTCGGCGGCGGCGTCGAGCAGGACGTGCAGCAGGCCGGGGCCGTCGGGTCCGCCGGGCCCGGTGCGGGCGGCGTCGATGGCGTACCGGGCGAGCGCGTCGATGCGGGCGACGTCCGCGGCGACGGCGTCCCGGGCGTCGGCCCCGTCGGCGGGCAGGGTGGGCAGGGCTGCCGACAGGGCCTCGACGACGTTCAGTTCGCGCTCGGTCCGGGCGTCGAGGGGGTGCCCGGTCAGGGCGCGCCAGATGGTGTCCAGGGCGAAGCGGCGCATCTCCTGTCCGACGTCGAGGGTCTGCCCGGTGGCGGCGTACCGCGCCCAGCGCTCGGCGGCGCGGTCGGCGGCCCGCTCGATCCGCTGCTCGTAGCGGCGCATCCCGGTGCCGGTGAACTGCGACTGGAGCAGCCGGCGTTGGCGCTTCCAGGCCTCGCCGGTGGCGGCGAGGACCCCGTCGCCGATCAGCAGGCGGGCCCGGTGGGAGCGTTTGACGTACCGGTCGGGGTGCAGGGCGAGCACGTGCCGGACGGCCGCGGGGTCGGTGACCAGCACGGTGGGCGGGGTCCCCCCGGCCGGCCCGAGGCGCACCGCGGCGATACCGCCGAGCCGTTCCCGCGCCAGGGCGAGCAGGTCGACGAGTTCACCGCCCTCCGCGTGCCACTGCCGCACGTGGGTGGCATCCAGTTCGGGGACCGGACGGCCCTGGCGGGAGTCCCGCGGGAGCGGGCCCTGGTCGAGGCCGGCTTCGGTGGCCACGGTTCTCCTCCTGTTCGCCTGCCGGCCGCGGCCCCTGACGGAGCGTCGGCGCGGCATCACGGACTGTACGGGAGGAGGGGTGCGGGGTGACAGTCCACCGCAGCGGGCGGTGGCGCGTTCGCTGCGGTCGGCCGCCGTCGCGCCGATGGCATTCCGTGATCACCGGCGCGACGGCAGGGACACGAGCCGGTCTCCGTGCCCGGCGGACGGGTGGCCCTGCGACCGGCGGACGCAGCGCAGTCGGCCGCGTCGACGTGGCGCCGACCGGCTCGGGGCGGCGCCGGTCGCGGCCTGACCGGGTACGTATCCCGTTCGCCCGCTACACCGCCGCCGCTTCCTCCAGCCCGTCGGGCAGGCGGCCGGTGTGCACCACGCCGAGGCTCTGGGTGGCCCGGGTCAGGGCCACGTACAGGTCGCTCGGGGCGAAGTCCGCGGGCTCGACGACGATCACCGAGTCGAATTCCAGGCCCTTGGCCTGCCGCGGCTCCAACAGGACCACGGTCTGGGTGAGATCGGGCTCCGCGCCCGCGCGCACGCCCGGCAGCACCGCGCCCAGCGGCTCGTGCAGCACCCGCGGCGCGATCACCGCGAGCCGGCCCTCCGCGGGAATGCCGCGGCGCACGGCGTCGGCCACCGCGGCGGACAGGTCGTCCGCGGCCCGCACCCAGGGATGCCGGCCGGTGGACCGCACCGACCGCGGCGGTTCGAACCCGGGGTGGCGGGCCCGCAGCACGGCGGCGGCGACGTCCATGATCTCGGCGGGCGTACGGTAGTTGACGCCGAGCCGGACGAGCTCCCACCGGTCGCCGACGTACGGGTCCAGGACCTGGCCCCAGGAGCCGCAGCCGGCCTCGTCGGCCGTCTGGGCCGGGTCGCCGACCAGCGTCATGGAACGGGTCGGGCAGCGCCGCATCAGCAGGCGCCAGGCCATGGCCGACAGCTCCTGCGCCTCGTCGACGATCACGTGCCCGAAGGCCCAGGTGCGGTCGGCGGCGGCCCGCTCGGCCGTGCTGCGGTGGTCGGCCTCCTCGTGGCGCTCGGCCATCCGCTCGGCGTCGATGATGTCGTGCGCGGCGAGGAACTCGTTCTCCATGTCCTCGAATTCGTACGACTCCGATCCGGCGGACAGGTCGAGCACGCCCTGCGCGTACGCGATGCGCTCCTGCCGCGCACGCTCCTCGGCGGCGCGCTGCGCGCTGTCGTCGATGCCGAGGAGTTCGGCGGCCTCGTCGAGCAGCGGGATGTCGGCGGGCGTCCAGTCGCCGGCCGCGGACGCCGTACGGCGGATCAGCTCGGCTTCGTCATCCGGCAGATGGGTGGGGTCCTCGAGGAACTCCGCGACCAGCCGGCGCGGGGTCAGCGGCGGCCACAGGGTGTCGATCGCGGCGTGCACCTCGCTGCTCGTCGCGATCTCCTTGCCGAGCTGCGCGATGTCGTCCGGGCCCAGCAGGTTGGGGCCGCCGAACGGGTCCGCGCCGAGCCGGTCGGCGAGCTGCCCGGTGAGCGCGTCGATGACGGAGAACGCGAAGTAGGGGCGGGCCAGGTTGTGCGGCAGCCCGGTGGCGCGCGCCCGGTCCCGGGCCTCGTACGCCATGGTCCGGTCCAGCAGCAGCGTCCCGTACTCGTCGTGGTCGATCTCCAGGGCCGGCTCGGGCACCACGGCGCTGTCCTCGCCGGCGCCGGCGGGCACGGTCTCCGGCAGGGTCTGCCGGTCCTGTACGACCCGGGCCAGGACCCCGGCCATCTTCGCGTGGCCCTTGACCGCCGCCGCGCCGGGCCGGTCGGTGCCCGTCGCGCGGATGCCGGGGAACAGCTCGCCCATCGTGGCGAGCAGGACGCCGGTCTCGCCGAGGGCCGGGAGGACCTCGCCGATGTAGCCGAGGAACGCCGGGTTCGGGCCGACGATCAGCACGCCGCGCTTGGCGAGCAGTTCGCGGTACGCGTAGAGCAGGTAGGCGGCCCGGTGCAGGGCGACCGCCGTCTTGCCGGTGCCCGGGCCGCCCTCGACCACGAGCACGCCGCGGTGCGGGGAGCGGATGATCCGGTCCTGCTCGGCCTGGATGGTCTCGACGATGTCGTGCATGCGGCCGGTGCGGGCGGCGTCGAGCGCGGCGAGCAGCACGGCGTCCGCGTCGGCGCCCTCGTGTCCGGTGCGCTCGGTGTCGGTGAGGTCGAGGATCTCGTCGTGCAGGGCGGTGACGCGGCGGCCCTGGGTGGTGATGTGCCGACGCCGGCGCAGGCCCATGGGGTGGTGGCCGGTGGCGAGGTAGAACGGGCGCGCCACGTCGGCCCGCCAGTCGAGCACGAGGGGGGTGCGCTCGGCGTCGTCGCGGCGGATTCCGATGCGGCCGATGTGGTGGTCCTGCCCGTCGGAGAACTCCAGCCGGCCGAAGCAGAGGCCGCTCTCGCCCGAGTTCAGCGCGGAAAGCAGCCCGGATTGCTCGGCGACCAGGATGTCGCGTTCCAGGCGTGCCTGCGCGCCGTTTCCCGCGCCGGCCGCCAGTGCGCCGTGCACGGCGCGTTCGGCCTGATCGCGCAGGTCATCGAGGCGCGCGTAGAGCGCGTCGATGAATTGCTGCTCTTTACGGAATTCCTCGGTTGACAATTCCACTCCCGACCCGATACAGTGTCATCGTAAAGCTTCTTCACGCCTGCCCTCATCGGGAGGCGTGAAATCTTCAATATACGCGAATGAAAACCCCGGACGCCAATTCGGCCCGGGGTGTTTTCGTATGCCCCGGCGTGGCGTGCGGTGCCCCGGCGTCACCCGGACGGCCCACTCGTCGGGCCGTCCGGGCCGGGCCCTGGTGTGGTGGATGCACGAGCTGTCGAGCACACGGGGAAGTCTCATGTACGAAATGCACCTCGGCGAGGCGGCCACCGGGCAGGACCCGGTCTGGCACGTCGTCGCCCGCGACCGCTCCGCCACCCTGTGCGGCCGCCCCCTCCTTCCTGCCGGATACACCGAGACCGATGCGCACTGCGTGCCCTGCATGACCGCCTTCCGCGACGTCATGGGCGGGGAGACCGCGAAGCCCTGACGGGCCCGGCCCGGAAATTCCGCCCGGAGCGTTTGCGGCCCGCACCGCGGGTCAGACGCATGCATGTCCACCGTTTCCCGTCGAAGGGGAGTGACCATGTCCCGCAAGGAGAAGTCCAAGGCCAAGGCCGAGCAGCTCAAGGGCAAGGCCAAGGAGGCCGCCGGCCGCGTCATGGACGACAAGCGCCTGACCACCGAGGGCCGCGAGGAACGGATCAAGGGCGACGTCCGCGAGGCCAAGGAGAAGATGAAGGACACCCTTGAAGGCTGACACCGACCGCGCCGAACGCGGCCGGGACGAAACCCCGGAGGAGCGGGCCGACCGGCGCTGGCAGGAGCTCGTACAGGAGATCCGGGTCGTCCAGACGGGCGTCCAGATCCTGTTCGGCTTCCTGCTGACGGTGGCGTTCACCCCACACTTCCAGCAGCTGTCCCGAACGGACCGGACGATCTACACCATCACGGTCGTCCTCGGTTCGCTGTCCACCGGCGCGCTGGTCGGGCCCGTTTCCCTGCACCGCATCGTCTCGGGGCGGCGGATCAAACCGCAGGCGGTGGAGTGGGCCTCCCGGCTCACGATGGTCGGCATCGTGCTGCTGCTGGCCACGCTCGTCGCCTCCCTGTTCCTGATCCTGCGCGTGTCCACGGACGACACCGCGGTGCCCTGGATCGTCGCCGGGGTCCTGTTCTGGTACCTCCTGTGCTGGTTCGCCCTCCCCCTGTGGGTGCGCACCCGGCACACCGGCGGTTCCTCCACCGAAGGGTCCTCGACCGAAGGGTCCTCGCCCCCGCCGTCCCCGTAGCGGGCCGCTTCCCCGGCCCCCGGCGCATCCCGCGCCGGGGGCCGCTGTCGTACTGGCCGGCCTCGGGCGTGCCGGGGGCCGTCTCCGCCGCGGTCCCGCGCGCCCTCCTGCGCCGCCGCACCGCTCACGCAACGGGCGGCGCCGGCTGAGCGGAAAGCCCGTCGCGCGGCCCGCCCGAGGCCGCTCAGCCTGATGCGGCCGCGCCGGGGGCGCAACGCGGCGCGCAGCCTGGGACGACGAGGAGTTCGACTGGTCGGGGGGTGACACCGTGGTGATCAGGTCCACCTGGGACCACCCCCTGCGGCAGCCGGAGTTCCTGGCGTGGGCCGATGCCGTCCAGGCCGTGGCGCGGCCGGACAATCCGGCCGGGGTCGTGCGGTGGAACACCGCCAAGGTCTACCTGCGGGACCTCGCCGAACGCGGTGTCCCCGTCGTCCCGACCCGGTTCGTCGCGCCGGGCGAGGAGGCGGTCCTGCCGGACGGCGGCGAGTTCGTCGTGAAGCCCTCCGTGTCGGCGGGCGCATACGGCACCGCCCGGTACACGGAGGCGCAGCGCGACCTGGCGGCGGGGCACGTGGCCGCGCTGCACGGCGCCGGGGCCACGGTGATGGTGCAGCCGTACCTGTCCCGGATCGACGAGGGCGAGCGGGCGCTGGTGTTCCTGGGCGGCGCGTTCAGCCATGCGATACGCAAGGACCCGGTGCTGACCGAGACCGGGGTCGTCGACAACGAGCGGGTCCCCCACCCGAACCTGCGGCCGCACCGGCCGTCGGCCGCCGAACTCGCGCTGGCGCAGGCGGCGCTGGCCGCCGTACCGGAGCGGGAGGAACTGCTGTACGCGCGGGTCGACATCGCGTACGCCGACGACGGGGCGCCCGTGGTGGTGGAGCTCGAGCCGGTGGAGCCGAACCTGTTCATGGACCACGAGGCGGAGGGGCCGGGCCGCTTCGCGGACCTCGTGCTCGCGCGCGCCGCCGCGGCGCGGGTCGGCGTCAGAACCTGATGTCGGCCGCGACCGGCAGGTGGTCGCTTCCGGTCGCGGGCAGGGTCCGGACCCGTACGACGGCTGCGGAGCGGGTCAGGACCTGGTCGATCCGGGCCACGGGCAGCGCGGCAGGCCAGCTGAAGGCGAAGTCCCGGGCGGGCCGGGTCACGCGTGCGGTGACCGGGGCCAGCCCGCGGTCGTCGACCGAGCTGTTGAGGTCGCCGAGCAGGACCACCCGGTCCAGCGGCTCGGCGGCCAGCGCCCGGCCGAGCAGCACCGCGCTCTCGTCGCGGCGGGCGGAGCCGAAGCCGCGCACGCCGAGGCGGAGCGAGGGCAGGTGCACCACGTACACCGCCGCCTCCCCGCGCGGTGTCCGGGCGGTCGCGCGCAGCCCGCGGTTCCAGTCCTCCCCCAGGCCCGTCGGCCGGATGTCCACCGGCCGTGCGTCGGCGAGCGGATGCCGCGACCAGAGCCCGACGGTGCCGACGGCCGCGTGGTACGGGTACTGCGGGGCCAGGGCGGCCGCGTAGGCCGGCAGCGCGGCAGGGGTCAGCTCCTCGAGGGCGATCAGGTCGGCCCCGGTCGCGGCCAACGCCCGCGCGGTGCCGGCCGGGTCGGGGTTCTCGTCGCTGACGTTGTGCTGGACGGCGACCAGGTCGGGGGCGCCGTCCGGGTCCGGGCCGGGGAGCAGGAAGCCGCCGAAGAGCCAGAGCCAGGCCGCCGCGGGCAGCAGGGCGGCGTACGCGGCCGGGGCCGGCCGGCGCAGCAGGGCCCAGCCGAGGAGGGCGGGGACGGCCAGGCCGAGCCAGGGCAGGAAGGTCTCCAGCAGCCCTGCGGGCCGGCCGGGCAGATCCGGCAGGGCGCGGTGGAACACCAGCAGACCGCCGGCCACGGCCCCCAGCCCGCAGGCCACGGCCCCCCGCGGCCGCCCGTACTTCCACTGCGCCATGGTTCCGGCCCGGCTCCTCTCCCGTCCCGGACGAAGACGCGGGAGGCAGGAATCCGGTTCCGCCCGGTCGCCGTCCCGGCGTTAGCCTGGGCGGCATGGACGAGTTGGACGGTGTGGAAGTCGTCGCCTTCACCGACGGCGAGGCGTTCGAGGACTGGCTGGCCGGGCATTACGGGCGGCAGGAGGGGGTGTGGGTCAAGGTCGCCAAGAAGAAGTCCGGCATCCCCTCGGTCACCGACGGCGAACTGGTCGACGTCGGACTGTGCTACGGCTGGATCTCCGGCCAACGCCGTTCCCTCGACGGGCAGTACTACCTGCAGAAGTACGTACCGCGCAGGCCGCGGAGCCTGTGGTCGCAGGTGAACGTGGAGAAGGTCGCGGAGCTGACGGCCCTCGGCCGGATGCGCGAACCCGGCCTGGCGGAGGTGCGGAAGGCGCAGGAGGACGGGCGGTGGGCGGGTGCCTACGCCTCGCAGAAGTCCGCGACGGTGCCGCCGGACGTCACCGCGGCCCTGGCCGAACACCCCGATGCCCGGGCGGCGTTCGAGGCGCTGGACCGGACCGGCCGCTACCTGGCGATCCTCCCGGTCCTCCAGGCCCTCACCCCGGAGGCCCGCCGGATCCGCCTCGACCGCGCGGTGGCCCTCCTCGCCGCGGGGCACCAGCAGCGCGACGACAACTGACCGGGGGAATCAGTCCGGATCCCCGTCGAGGAGCAGGTCGACCGGAAGCTCCAGGGACACGCCGACGTACTCCGGGACGGGGACGGACTCACCCCGCTTGAAGGTCCGGCGGAGGCGGTACGTGCCATTGCGGGGAAAGACGATCGGCTGCTTCCGCGATCGTGGTCTCGTGCTGCATCACGGCCATGGCTTCCTCCCTCTGGGGCCCACTCTGTCCCGAGGGTAGACGGCGGCTCCGACAATCCACCCGCATTCACCTGAACGGGGCGGAGGCGCCAAACCCCATTCGCCTGCCAGGGGTTGGCGGCGGCACCTGTAGGCGGCAGGTCCCCGACATTGTCCGGCCGGTGGCCGCCCGGGACCGAAGACTCGTGGCGGGTGAAAGGGTGTGGGCGGCCGTGCACGTGCTGATCGCGGGGGCGGCAGCCGTCTGACGCCTGCGGCGGCGGCCCGGGCCGGGCCGTCGCGGCTACTGCGGCGTGTTGTGGCCCGGTGGGGGCTCCCGCCGGACGCGGGCCAGGATGAGGACCGTGTCGTCCGTGGCGGCGGCGTCGGGGAGGAGTTCGGCGAGGATGCGGTCCGCGGACTCCTCCAGGGAGTCGACGGGGGCGGCGAGCCGGCTGCGGAGGGTGTCGACGCCGGTGTCGATGTCCTGGCCGCGGGCTTCGACGAGGCCGTCGGTGTAGAGGGCGAGGACGGCGCCCTCGGGGAGGTCGACCGTGATCGAGCGGTAGGCCACGCCGCCCACCCCCAGCGGGATGCCGAGGTCCTCGCCGAGGGTGCGGACGGTGCCGTCCGGTGTGCGGAGCAGGGGCGGCAGGTGGCCGGCGTTGGCGATGCGTGCGCTGCCGGTGTGCGGGTCGTAGTCGAGGTACAGGCAGGTCGCCCATTCGATGCCCGCCTCCTGGGCGCAGTCGTCGAGTTCGGCGAGGAGGGCCGCCGGGTCGTCGGAGGTGTGCCGGGCCAGGGTCTTGGCGGTGATCCGCAGCCGGCCCATGGACGCGGCGGCGAGGACCCCGTGCCCCATGACGTCGCCGACGACGAGGGCGACCCGGCCGCCGGGCAGGGCGATGGCGTCGTACCAGTCGCCGCCCACCTCGGTGACGCGGCTGCCCGGCAGGTAGCGGTGGGCGATGTCGACGTACGGGCCGGCGGCCGCGGCGCTGGGCAGCAGGGCGCGCTGGAGGGTGAGCGCGATGTCCTGGATCCGGCCGTACAGGCGGGCGTTGTCCAGGCAGAGGGCGGCGCGGGAGGCGAGTTCGCCGGCGAGGCGGAGGTCTTCCGTGGCGAAGGCCGGGCGGCGGGCGGACCGGCCGAAGATGGCGAGGCCCTGCACGGTGCCGCGGGCGATGAGCGGTGCGATGAGGATGTCGGCGAAGCCGCTGTCCAGCAGCAGCCGGGCGCGCTGCGCGTCGGTGACGGTCCGGGCCAAGAACTCGGCGTCGACCGGGACGGACAGGGGGCGGCCGGTGCTCAGCATCTCGTGGATGCTGGAGCCGGGCGGGTAGACGATCCGCTCCAAGCCGCCGAGGAGTTCGTCGGCGGCGGGGGCGTCGAGGACGGTGCCCGAGGCGATCCGCCGGGTGATGAGCGGCAGCAGCGGGTCAAAGTCCTCGGTCTCGTCCATCCATTCCACGAGTTCCACGACGCAGCCGTCCCCGAAGTCCGGCACGGCCGCCTGCACCAGTTCGTGCGCGGTGACGTCGAGGTCGAGGGTGGTGCCGATGCGGGCCGCGGCCCGGTCGAGGAGGGCGAGGCGCTGCCGGGCGGCACTGGCCTCGAGGATGGCCCGTTCCCGGTCCGTGACGTCGACCATGAGGCCGCCGAGGCCGCGCCGGGTGTCGCCGGCGCCGCTCAGCGGGAAGAAGCTGACCGAGCGGACCTGGTCGAGGTCCGGGCGGCCCGGTGTGCGCAGTCCGACGAGGGCACCGACGACGGTGAGGCCGCCGCGGGCGACGGACCGCAGCATCCGCTGGTACTCGCCGCCGTCCGACGTGATCATGATGTCGTCGACGGGGCGCCCGAGGTGGTCGGCGAGGGAAATGCCGTCCATGTCGGCCAGGGCCTGGTTGAGGTGGACGTAGCGGAGGTCCTCGTCGAGCATGACCAGGCCGATCGGGCAGGTCTTGAAGAGGGTGTCGAGGAAGACGAGGTTGGTCTTCACCCGGTCGAGGTCCTCGCCACGGGCCGCCAGCCCGAGGACGACGGTGGATCCCGTCGGGCCTGTCAGCGGGAAGACCCGGAACCCGCAGTCGAAGACGGTGCCGTCCCCGTGCAGCGCCGACATCCGTACCCGCCAGTACCCGAGGGCGTGGGCACGCTCGGCGAGCCGGGCCGCGCTGCCCGGCTCCCCCGGGGCGGGCGGCGGGAAGAGGTCCGCGGCGGGCCGGGACAGCACGGCTTCGGCCGGGCGTCCGAAGAGGACCTGCGCTCCGGGGCCCCAGTAGCAGACCCGCTCCTCGGCATCGATGGCGAAGACGGCCACGGGCACGTCCTCCAGGAGCGCCCCCGGTTCCGAGCGGAGCGGGCTGGTCCCCGGCTCGCCCCCCGGCCCGGCCGCTGGCATCGCCTGGCCCCCTTCCGCGCACGGCCCGCCCGGTGCACGCACGGCCCGCGCGGGTGGCTGTCCGGGCCCGCACGGCAGGTCGCGGGCCGCCTCCTCAATTCTGCGCGCCCTGCAGGCCGAGGACACCACCGGGCGGCGGACCGTGGCCGCCGTACGACGGACGGTGACCGCGCGGGCCGGGTTGCCCACGGCGGTACGGGCTCGCAGGCCGGGAACGGTTTCCCGGGCGGGGCCGGCGACGGGCGACGGGAAACCCGTCGACCGCTCCCGGCAGCGCGGACAGGCTGATCCCGTCAGCAGTCGGCAATCAGTACGAATGCAATCCCATGGGGGAACACGATGCGCACCATGCTCCGCAGTGCCGCCGCCTTCGCCACCGCCGCCGCGGCCGTCCTGGCCCTGGGCGGCGCGGCCGACGCCAAGCCCGCCGACGAGTGGGCGGGCTGCCCGTACGGGTCGGTCTGCATATACCCGGAGAACCAGAACCCGGCCGTCAAGCCGACCCACGTCTTCACCCGCTACGGGGCCCACAACCTGAGCAACCAGTACGGCAACCACTGGGTCCTCAACAACCAGTACGGCGGCGCCACCGCGAGCCTGTGCACGGGTGCCAACGGGGTGGGCTGCGGCGACCCGATCGGTGCGGGCCGGGGCGTCTACGCCAACCTCACGCCGATCAACTCCATCACCCTCAACCGGCCGTAGCCACGCGCCTGTTCGGGCAGCCTTGCGGATCCGCCGCCCGCCGGCTCCGCAAGGCCGCCCTGCTGTGCTGTTTTCCGCCACACCGGACGCGGTGCACGCCGGACCGCCCGGCCCCCGCTGTAGCCTGGGTCTGCCATCTCACGACCTGGGCGCACACTGCCGTGGGGGATGCCGTGGGGGACCCGGACCCGGAGCGCGGACGGAACACCACTGACCAGCCCGACCCGTCCGCAGCAGCGCAGACACCCGTACCGGCGGCGGCCGACGGCGGCGGTGCGGCGGCGGCGTTCCCGGCGCAGTTGCGCCGGCTGCGGGTGGAGCGGGGCCTGTCGCTGGCGGGCCTGGCCCGCCAGACGCACTACAGCAAGGGCTACCTGAGCAAGATCGAGACCGGTGCCAAGCGGGTCACCGTGGACGTGGCGCTGCGCTGCGACCGGGTGCTGGAGGCCGACGGCACGCTGCTGCGACTGGCCCGGGAGGCGGAGGCGGAGGCGTCCGCGGCCCGGGCCGCCACCCCCGCCCGTGCCCCCGGCGCGGGCCCCGGCGCGGGCACGAGGTCCGCGGCCGGTTCGGGGTCCGTCCCGCAGTCGGACGGCGAGTGCCCCTACCGGGGCCTGGCGGCGTTCACCGACCGGGACGCGGACCGGTTCTTCGGCCGGGAGCGTGCGACGGCCGCGCTCGTCGAGCGGGTCTTCGAACGGATCGGCTGCGGCCCGCTGCTGCTCGTGGCCCGGTCGGGCGCGGGCAAGTCCTCGCTGCTGAGCGCCGGTCTGCTGCCGGCGCTGCGGCGCCGCGGGGGTTTCCCGGCGGCCGGCGCCGCATCGTGGCCGGTCGTACGGTTCACCCCGACTGCGCATCCCCTCCAGGAGGTGCTGGACTGCACCGCGAAGGTGCTGGGCGGCGATCCCGGCATCACCCCGCAGGAGCTGGCGGACCGGCCCGAGCGGCTCCTGGAGGCGGTCGGGCGGCAGCGGGGGCGTACGGTCCGGCTGGTACTGCTCGTCGACCAGTTCGAGGAGGTTTTCACCCTCTGCGGTGACGAGGAGGAGCGGCACGCCTTCATCCGCGTGCTGTGCGTCCTGGCCACGGCCCGCCCGGAACCCGCACCGGAATCGGAACAGGAGGCGGAGGCGGAGGCGGAGCGGCAGGATGCCGCCGTCGTGGTCCTCGGCCTGCGGGCCGACTTCTCCGGCAGCTGCCTGGACCTCCCCGAGCTCGCCGCGGTCTTCACCGACGGCCTGTTCGTCCTGCCGCCCATGTCCGTGGCCGAGCTCAAGGAGGCCGTCGTCCGCCCGGCGGAGCGTGCCGGGCTCGCCCTCGAACCCGGCCTGGTGCCCGTTCTGCTGCGGGACGCCGGCGTACGCGACGGCCTCGCCGACGCGGCCGGGGCCGGGCGGGCGGCGGCCCCTGCCGGCGCGCTTCCGCTGGTGTCGCACGCGCTGCTGGCCACGTGGCAGCGGCGCGAGGGGGCGGTGCTGACCGTCGCGGGGTACGAGCGCACCGGCGGCATCCAGGGTGCCGTCGCGCAGACCGCCGAGAGCGTGTTCGCCCGGCTGTACCCGGCGGAGCAGCGGATGGTGCGCCGGATCCTGGTGGCCCTGGTCCACGTCGCCGACGGCACGGCGGCGACCCGGCGCCGGATGGGCCGGGCCGCGCTGCTGGAGCAGTTCGCGGACGCGGCGGCGCCGGCCGCGCGGGCGCTGGACGCCTTCGTGGGGGCCCGGCTCGTCACCGCGGACCGCGACACCGTGGAGATCGCCCACGAGGCCCTGCTGCACGCCTGGCCCCGGCTGCACGGCTGGATCCACGCGGACGGGGACGGCCTGCTGATCCACCGCCAGCTCGCCGAGGCCGCCGCCGCGTGGGTGCGCGAGGGCCGCGACCCGTCCGTCCTGCACCGCGGGACCCGGCTGGAGACCGCCCGGTCCTGGGCCGAGGAGCTCGACGGCCGGAGTCGGCTCACCCCGCTGGAGGCGGAGTTCCTGGGCGCGAGCGCGGCCGCCGAGGAGGCCAGGCGCACGCAGGCCCGGCGCCAGGTCCGGCGCCGGCAGCGGATGCTGGCGCTGCTGCTGGTGCTGCTGGTCCTGGCCGTGGCCGCGGGCGGTGTCGCGTACCGGCAGCGGGCGCAGGCCCTCGGCCAGGAGCGCGTCGCCCGGTCGCACGCGCTGGCCGCGGAGTCGGCCGCGCTGGCGGCCGGCCGGCCCGAGGCGTCGATGCGGCTCGCCGAGGAGGCGTACCGCACGGAGGCGACCCCGCAGGCGCGCGGGGCGCTGCTGAGCACCCAGGCCCAGCCCTTCCTGGCCCGGCTGGCCGGGCACAGCGGCCCGGTCAACGCGGTGGCCTTCGCCCCGGGCAGCCGGCTGCTGGCGACGGCCGGTTCCGACGGGAAGGTGCTGCTGCGCCGGGTCTCCGACCGGCGGACGGCCGCGACCCTGACCATGCCCGGGCGGGTCCGCTCGGTCGCCTTCAGCCCCGACGGCCGCACCCTCGCGGCGACCTCCACCGAAGGCCCCGTACGGCTGTGGGACACCACGGGGCGCCTCACGGCCGAGCTCCCGGCGCAGACGGCGGGCGCCCGGGCCCTGGCGTTCTCCCCCGACGGGCGCACCCTGGCCGTGGCGGCCGCCGACGGCACGGTGCAGCTGCGGGATCCGGCGGGCGGCGCGGGCATGCCGCGCATCCTGACCGGGCACACGGGGAGGGTCGAGGCGCTGGCGTACGCGCCGGACGGCCGGACCCTGGCCTCGGCCGGCGCCGACCAGACGGTGAGGCTGTGGGACGTGGCCGGGGACCGTCCGGCCGCCGTCCTGCGCGGGCACACCAGCGGGTTGCTGGGCGTGGCCTTCGCCCCGGACGGGCGGAGCGTGGCCAGCGGCGGCAGCGACCGTACGGTGCGGCTGTGGGACGTTGCCGAGCGGCGGGCGACCGCGACGCTGACCGGGCACAGCGACGATGTCAACGCCGTCGCCTACACCCCGGACGGCACGACGGTCATCAGTGCCGGCGGCGACGGCGCCACCCGGCTGTGGGACGTGCGCAGCGGCCGGCCGACGGCCACGCTGTCGGGCCACACCGACTACGTGCTCGCCCTCGCCGTGGACCCGGCGGGGGCGGTACTGGCCACGGCCTCCTTCGACCAGTCCGTGGTGCTGTGGGACCTGCGCGGTCCGGTGCTGGCCTCCCGGCCGTTCGCCGAGGTCTGGCACGCCGCGTACAGCCCGGACGGGAAGCTGCTGGCCACCGCCGACGGGGACCGCACGGTGCGGCTGTGGGACGTGCCCGGGCGGCGGCCGGCCGCGGTGTTCGAGGGGCACACGGAGGCCGTGTACGGGGTGGCGTTCTCCCCGGACGGGCGGACCCTGGCCTCGGCCGGCTCGGACGGCACGGTCCGGCTGTGGGACGTCGCCGCGCGTACGCCGCCGGCCACGCTCACCGGCCACGGCGGCATCGTGTACGCGGTGGCCTTCGCCCCGGACGGGCGGACGCTCGCCTCGGCGTCGTCCGACCGCACGGTCCGGCTGTGGGACGTGCCCGGGCGGGCGCCCCTGGCCACCCTCACCGGCCACACCGACTACGCCAACGACGTGGTGTTCAGCCCCGACGGGCGCACCCTGGCGAGCGCCGGGGACGATCTGACGGTCCGGCTGTGGGACGTGGCGGGCCGGGCGCCGCTGGCCACCCTCACCGGGCACGCGGGCGCGGTGCGGGCCGTGGCCTTCGCCCCGGACGGGCGGAGCCTGGCGAGCAGCGGCAACGAGGGCACCGTACGCCTGTGGGACGTGCGGCGGCACGCGGTCACGGCGGTGCTGGCCGGACACGTCGGCGCCGCCCGGGGCATCGCCTTCTCCCCCGACGGCCGCATCCTGGCCAGCAGCGGCAACGACCGCACGGTGCGGCTGTGGGACGTGCCCGGGCGGCGGCTGTGGGCCGCCCTGACGGGTCATGTGAACGCGGTGTGGGGCGTGGTCTTCTCGCCCGACGGACGGACGGTGGCCAGCAGCAGCACCGACGGCACGGTCCGGCTGTGGGACCCGGACCCCGCGGCCCGGCTGGCGGCCGCCTGCCGGCTCGTCGCAGCGCACGGGCCGTCCGGCAACCCGCCCGGCAACCCGCCCGACGGATCGTCCGACCATCCGTCAGGCGGATTGTCCGACGGCCCGGCGGACACGCGGGAGTCCGCGGCGCGCTGCGCCGAAAGGCCCTGACCGGCAGGGGTTTCCCGCGGGTTTCCCGTTGCCCGTACGGGTGGGGTGACGCCCGGATCTCGACGCCGCGGGCGCGCTGCCAGCAGGCTCGTGCCGTACGCGTCGCGGCAACAGAAACGGGGTCCCGCATGCTTCGCCGGTTCGCTTCCATCGGCACGCTCATCGCACTCCTGGCCGTCCTCCTGTGGGCGCCCGGCGCGGCCCCGGCCGCCGCCGACACCGCGTGCCGGGTCCTGGCCCCGGGCGCCTCCCCGGCGGCCGAACGGGCGGTCGCCGCCGCCTGCGAACAGGTCGCGGCCGGCGTCTGGTACACCTGGGGCGGTGGTCACGGCCCGGAGCCGGGTGCCACGTACGGCCAGGTGGACCCCACCGACCCGGCCAGCGAGCACGATCCGGAACGGCTCGGCTTCGACTGCTCCGGCCTGGTCCGGTACGCCTATGCGCGGGCCACCGGCTCGGACATCCTGAACGGCACCGCGTCCTCCCAGTACTACACGCACCGCGCGGCCGAGCGCTTCACGGCCGGCCAGGGCCTCGCGCCGCTCCTCCCCGGCGACCTGCTCGTGTGGGGGACCTCCCCGCACCTGCACCACATCGCCGTCTACCTGGGGGCGGGCCGGATGGCGGAGGCCAGGCAGTCCGGCACCAAGCTGATGGTCAGTGACGTCCGGCTGTCCGGCGACTACTACGGGGCGGTGCGCGTCAACACCGGGCCCGTAACGGGATCCCTCTTCCGGACGTGGGGCACCGGTGTCTGGACCAAGGCCCTCCCGTCCACCTCGGCCGGCCGCGTCTACGCCTTCCCGGGGCCGACGACGATCCGCGTCCAGTGCCAGAAGCACGCCGAGAAGGTGACCTCGGACGGCTACACCAACGACGCCTGGTCCTATCTGCCCGACTACAAGGCGTGGATGACGAACATCTACATCCAGGGGCCTGCATGGCTGGAAGGCGTGCCCACCTGCTCCTTCTGACGCGTTGCGGTGCACGGCACGCCCCCGGGCGAGCCGTACGATCCCCCCTCCTCCCCCTCCCCTCATCCTCCGTCCTCCCCCCTCCCCCTCATCCTCCGTCCCCCTCCCCCTCCCTCCCGTCTCCGCATCAGCCGAGGAGCACCGTGCGCCTGCCCGCCCACCGCCGCCTGACCGTCGGCGCCGCCCTGCTGGCCGCAGTGGCCGCCGTGGCGCCGGCCGCCACCGCCCACGCCGCCGTGAACCAGCCGGCCGCGACGCCCGCCGGGATCTCCACCGCGCCGGCGCCGAGGCCCGACCTCGACGCGCTCGTACGGGCGTTGCGCAGCACGACGGCGGCCGGCGCGCCCGGGGCCATGGCCCGCTTCACCGGACCGGGCCGGCCCGTGGCCAAGGCGGTGGGGGTGCGGGACCGGGCCGACGGCGCGGCGATGGATCCCCAGGCCCGCTTCCGGATCGGCAGTGTCACCAAGACGTTCTCCGCGGTCGTCCTGCTGCAACTGGTGGCCGAGGGGCGGCTGGGCCTGGACGACCCGGTCGGGCGGCACCTGCCCGGGCTGCTGCCCGACGGCGACCGGATCACGGTGCGCCACCTGCTGTCCCACCGCAGCGGGCTGGCCGACTACACGCACGCGATGTTCGAGCGCACCGTGCCCGGCTTCGAGGCCGTCCGGAACAGGGTGTTCACCCCGCGGGACCTCGTCCGCCTCTCGCTGCGCGAGCCGCGCACCACGCAGCCGGGGGCGGCGTACGCGTACTCGAACACCAACTTCGCGGTCGTCGGCATGCTCATCGAGAAGACCACCGGGCACGGGTTGGCGCAGGAGTACGAGCGCCGCGTCATCAAGCCGCTGGGGCTGAACCACACCGCGTACGTGCACCCGGCCACGGCGGTCCCCGGGCGGCACGTGCGCGGCTACCTCCACCCCGACGAGGCGGGGGCGCCGCTGGTGGACTCCACCGAGCAGACGGCGTCCTGGGCGCAGGCCGCCGGGGCGATGATCTCCAGCCCGGCCGACCTGAACACCTTCATGTCCGCGCTGCTCGGGGGCCGGCTGCTGCCGCCGCGGATGCTGGACGCGATGCTCGTGATGAGCCCGACCGACGCCGCGCGCACCCGGTTCTACGGGCTCGGGCTGCGGCGCTACGACCTGACCTGCGGAGTGCAGGTGTACGGCCACACGGGAACGGTACAGGGCTACTACACCTACGCCTTCGCCACCCGCGACGGGCGGCGCGCGCTGGCCGCCATGGCCAACACCTCGAACCGGGGCGAGGCCAACACCGCGCTGGGCGGCACGCTCGAAGCCGTCTTCTGCGGCGGGAAGTCCGCCGCGGGGAGGCCCGGCCGCGGCTTCGCGGCGACGGCGAGGCCCGCTCCGGCGGAGGCGGACCTGCCGGAGCGCGGCTGACGCGGCCGGGCCCCGGCGGGGCTCACCGGCGTGCAGCGGTGAGTCGGCCGCCGCTTCCGGGCGTGGCGGCGAGCGGGTGACGGACCTGCCTCAGGCCGACGGGCCGCCGGCGGCCGTGATGGCCCGGATCCGCTCACTGAAGTCCGGTGCGGGCAGGGGGAGTTCGAGATCGTCGTCGACATAGCGGACCGCGGCGGAGACGTACTCCATGACGGCGTCGACCGTCGCCCGGCCGGGCCCGGGCCCCTGCCCCGGCGCCTCCCCCTGCCCCTGCCCCTGTACCGGCCCGTCCGTCCGGTCGGCCCGCGGTGTCCGCGGGACGGCGGGCAGGCCGCAGTCGCCGGCCGGGGCGGTCTGGCGGCGCCACCACACCGCCTGCCGGTTCTCGCCGAGGGCCAGGTGGTGGAGGTACAGGCAGTGCGTGGCGATCGAGTCCCCGGCGCCGGCCGCGTACTGCCACCAGAAGCGGGCGGAGTCCTCGGCGTCGGTGAGCAGCAGGATGCAGCCCAGGACGCGCGCACCGGAGGGCTGGGGCAGCGTCTGGGTGAGGAAGCCGCCGCCCAGCGCGCTGACGGCTGCGCTGGTGACGGCCGTCTCGCAGAGGGCCTGGAGGTCGTCCGCGGCGCCCCGCATGGCCCGCTGCCGGTCGGCGGCGGGGGCCGGGGGCCCGGCCGGGTGGCCCGGGGCGCCGGAGTACGCGTCCGCGGGAACGGATTCGGCCGCGGTCGCGGGGCCGGCGGTGCGGGCGAGGTCGGTGATGTCGGCGGGCGGGTACGCGGCGTCGTGGAGGCGGGCGCGGGCGAGCAGTTCGTCAATGGTCGAGGCCACGGGGGTGTCCCTCCTCGGCGGTGCCCATCGGGTGCAGGATCGTGTCCAGGTTGCGCCTGGCGTGCCGCGCGGTGGAGCGCACGGAGGCGAGGGAGACCCCCAGCTCGTCCGCCACCTGGGTGTCCTCCAGGCCGCACAGGTGCAGCAGGACGACGACGTCCCGCTGGACGGGCGCCAGTTCGGCCACGGCCCGGAACAGGGCCATGGTCTCCTCGACCTGGCCGACCGGGTCGGGGGCGGTGTCCAGTGCGACGGTGTCGAAGGCGGCCAGCGCGAGCGAGGGGCGGCCGTTCTCCTTCGGGGCGTGTTCGAGCACGGTCTGGCGCAGCATCGGCCAGGCGAACCGTTCGGGGTTCTCGCTGGCCAGCGCGTCGTGCCAGAGCAGCAGCAGGAGGGTGAAGACGTCGCCGACGGCCTTCTCGACGAGGGCGGGCCGGCGCAGGAACGCGGCCGCGTAGCGGGTGTAGTGCGGGCGGTGCATCTCCTGGAAGGCCAGGTAGTCCAGGGGGACCGGGCCCGCGGGGGCGGCGCGGCCGCCGGCTCCGGCGCCACCGGCTCCTGCGCCGCCGGCCTCGTGGAGGCAGTCCCTGATCCACGAGGTCCGCTTGCCCGCGTCGCGCGCCGCCAGCACCCATCGCAGCCGCATCGCCTCGTACGACACCCGGGGCTTCAGCACCGTGAGGACGGTGCGGACGAAGGCCCAGCGCGGGTAGCGCTCGACCGCGCGCAGCAGTTCGGAGATGTGCGACTTGGGCCAGCCGGTGCGGGCCTGGAGCTCGTCGAGGGTGAGGCCGCTGCCGTGGAAGGCGTGGCGCAGCGGCTCCAGCCAGGCCCGGTGCGCCGCGCCGGTGCCGTCGGCGATGGGCCCGAGCCGCCGCCCGCGCTTGCCCCGCCTGTCCTGGGGCACGTCCCGGGGTGCCGAGGGGACGGTCATCCCTGCGCCTCCTCTTCCCGCTCGGGCTGCGGGGTGGGCCGCCGCTCACGCCGGCCCTCGGCCGCTCCCGTGCCGGCCTGCACGATCTGCTGCACGGCGAGGGCGGCCGACGGGATCAGCGCGGTGATCGCCGCGACGGGCTGGCCCGCCACCACCATCACCACGCTGAAGGCGAAGATCGCTAAGAGCGCCACCACCGTGACGATCATCCGGTTGTTCTTCATCGCGCCGTCCTCCGGCTGCTTGCGCCATGGGCGAATTCCGTTCGGGACTCGGCCCTTGGCGGTGTCTCACGCCCCCCTTCAAGAGCCGAGGCAAGCATGGAGTGAACAGAGATGGACAGGCGCGGAAAAAGCAGAACGGGGAACAATCAGATTCGCCGGGGAAGGCGGCCCGGCCGGACCCGCCGTGCAGTGGCCGCAGGTCAGCCGCGGTCCGGCGGCCGGGTCCCCGGGGGCGGCGTGTCCAGGCCCACAACGCCCCGGCGCGCGGTGTCCCGGGCCGCCGTGTCCAGGGCCGCCGTGTCCAGGGCCGCCGTGTCCAGGGCCGCCGTGTCCAGGGCCGCCGTGTCCAGGGCCGCCGTGTCCAGGGGGAGAGCCGCCACCAGGCGGGCGCCGGCCGGGGAGTCCAGGGCGGCGAGGGTGCCGCCGAGACGGGTGGCGATGTCCCGCGCTATCGCCAGGCCCAGGCCGGTGCCGCCCTCGTCGCGGCTGCGGGCGTCGTCGAGGCGGGTGAACCGCTCGAAGACCCGCTCGCGGTCGGCGGCCGGGATGCCCGGACCGTCGTCCCGTACCTCCACGACGGCCGTGCCGCGGCCCCGGTCGACGCGCAGCGACAGCAGGACCTGCTGCTCGGCGTGGCGCTGCGCGTTGTCCAGCAGGTTGGTGACGAGCCGGGAGAGCCAGAGCGTACTGCCGCGCACGGTGGCCTCGTCGGCGATCTCCAGGTCGACGGGGATGCGGTCGCGGCGGCGGGCCCGGACCGCCTCCCGGGCCACCTCGGCAAGGTCGACCGCGGAGTCCGGCGCCGGCTCCGAGGTGTCGAGCCGGGCCAGCAGGAGCAGGTCGGAGGCGAGGTCCTGGAGCCGTACGGTGTCCTCCAGCGCGCCGCCGACCAGTTCCCCCCACAGCGCCGGGTCGGGGTGGGCCTGGGCGACCTCCAGCTGGGTGCGCAGCACCGTGATGGGGCTGCGCAGTTCGTGCGAGGCGTCGGCGATGAACCGGCGCTGGCGGATCCCTGCGGCCTCCAGCCGGTCCAGGGTGGCGTTCATCGTGACGGCGAGCCGGGCCACCTCGTCCTGGCTGCGCGGTACGGGCACCCTGCGGTGCAGGTCCCGTTCGCTGATCTCGGCGACCTCTGCGCGGATCGCCTCGACGGGGCGCAGCGCCCAGCCCGTCACCCGCCAGGTGACCAGGGCCACGGTGAGGACGAGCAGCGGCACGGCCACGGCCAGGACGGCGGTGATCGTCTCGTCCGCGGCATCGGCCTGCCGCAGGGAGGTCCCCGCGTAGACGGTGACGAGCCCCTCCTCCGTGACGGTGGTGACCTGGACGACGCGGAGGCGGTGTTCGCCGCGTGCCGGGGCGGGCTTCCAGGTGTTGCGGACGGTGCCCGGCTTGCCGGGGCGGGTCGGGGTCAGCGGGGGGCGGCCGGCCAGGCCCGGGCTGGCGGCGAGGACGCGGCCCTTGGCGTCGACGACCTGGAGGAAGTCGGTGCCGAGGCCCGGGGTCAGCACCCTGTCGAGCCGGCCGCGCGCCGCGAGGGCGGCGGTGGCGAGGGCCTGCCGTTCGGCATCGGCCTGGGCGCCGCGTACGAGCCTGCCGTCCAGGATGCCCAGCAGGGCGAAGGAGGCGGCGCCGAGGGCCAGGGCCACCACGGCGGTGGCGCCGAGCGTGGCCCGGGCGCGGACCGAGCGGGGGCGCAGCCGGCGTACCGCCGCACGGAGCCGGGCGGCGGTGCCGCGGGGTGCGGGGCCGGGGTCGGGGCCGGTGCCCCGGTGTGCGGCGGGGCCGCTCGCGGGTGCGGGTTCAGCCACCGTCGGCCGCCAGCCGGTAGCCCGCTCCGCGGACGGTCTCCACCGCGGCCCGGCCGAACGGGGCGTCGATCTTCCGGCGCAGGGCGCTGACGTGGACCTCGACGACGTTCAGGTCGCCCTCGTAGGCGGCGTCCCAGACGTTCTCCAGTATGTCCCGTTTGGGGACCACCTCCCCGGCCCGCCGGGCCAGGTACTCCAGGACCGCGAACTCCCGCGAGGTCAGGCGGGCCTCGCTGCCGCCGCGGGTGCAGCGCTGCCGGGCCGGGTCGATGACCAGGTCGCCGAACTCCAGGACCTGCGGGCTGCGGCGGCCGGTGCGCCGGACGAGGGCGCGCAACCGGGCGACGAGGACGACGTAGGAGAACGGCTTGGAGAGGAAGTCGTCCGCACCGGTGTCGAGGGCCTCGGCCTCGTCGTACTCGCCGTCCTTGGCGGTGAGCATGAGGATCCCGGACTCGCAGCCGCTCGCCCGCAGCCGGGCGCAGACCCGGTAGCCGTTGAGGCCGGGCAGCATGATGTCGAGCACGATGGCGTCGTAGTCGTGCTCGCACGCCAGCCAGAGGCCCTCGAGGCCGTCGTGGGCGACGTCCACCGAGAAGCCCTCGGCCTGCAGGCCCCGCTGAAGGGCAGCGGCGAGCCGCCGTTCGTCCTCGACCACCAGTACGCGCATGGGGTCAAGGTTCTCAGGTCGTCCCGGCGGTTTGCTGAAGAGGCCTTCAGCCTGCTTCAGCGGGGCTTCAGCATGGCCTGTGCAGGATCCGGCGAGCCGGGCAGGGTGCCCGGAGAACGCGAGGAGCAGTCTCATGACTCAGTCCAGCCCCCAGCCTGCCGAGCCCCCGACGGAAGCGGGCGAGACGAAGGCCGGTCCGGCGGCGGGGAGCCGCGGCCGGATGGCCCGGCTGGTCCGCGAGGGGCGTACGCGGTGGGTGGCGCTCGGGGTGGTCGCGGCGGTCGGCGGCGGTGCGGCGGCGGCCGTGGCCGTCGCGGCCGGGCACCACCACCGGGAGCATGCGCCGGGGATGTTCGCCGCGGAGATGCGGGCGCACCACCGGCACGGGGAGGGGCCGGTGGACGGCCCGTTCGGGCAGAAGCGGTTCAAGGGCGGCGAGCCGCCCGCGGTCGACGGGGAGCGCGGCTGGCCGATACCGGGCGTGAAGCCGGGCCGGGGCGAGGGCGGCATCGCCAAGGCCCCGGTGCCGCTGCCGGCGCTGCCGGCCGCGCAGGCCGTGGAGAAGGCGGCTGCCGCCGTGGAGGGCGGCAAGGTCGAGGCGCTGCGCGCAGTGCCGCAGGAGGGCGGCAAGAGCGCCTGGCTGGCGGTGGTCCTCGGCCCCGACGGCGTCCGCCACGCCGTGACCCTGAACGGCGAGGACGGCACGATCACCGGCAACACGGTCCGCGGCAAGTCCCCCCGCCCCTGACCCGGATCCGAACCGCCCGCCCGGCGGCCCGGCCCGCACCCGGACCGCCAACACGGGGGCCGGACTGCACACGCCCGCCCGGCGCAACGCCACCCCGCAGACCCGAGCACCCCGGCGACGCACCAGCCACCTTCCCCGGCCACCGAAACGGGGCGTCGTACCTGCGGACCTGGGGCGGCGGCGGGCGGGGCTGCCGTCAGCCCGCGAAGACGGCCTCCGCCTCGTCGGCGTATGCGCGCAGCAGCGGCCGTACGGCGGCGGGGTCCGCGGTGCCGCGGGGCAGCAGGCGGTCCAGCTCGCCGGGGGTGGCGTGGCTGAGCATCCAGCCGCGGGCCCAGGCCGGGTCCGCCGAGCGGTCCGCGGAGCGGATGCCGGCCTCGGCGGCGGCGTACGCGGTGCCGGGCACCCGGCGGGTGATCAGCGGGAGCAGGTGCTCCTCCTCGGCGGCGACGTGCCGGGCGAGGAGGTCCCGCTGCCGGGCGAGGAGGCGGGCCAGATCCCGTACGTGGCGGTCCGGATCGTCGGCGAAGCGGTCCGCGGCCGTGTCGCAGGCGGCCTGGAGGGCGTCGAGCGCCTCGTGGTCGTCGGCGAAGCGGACCAGGCCGGCGACGGTGTCGGCCGCATCGGGTGCGGCGTCGAGGATCACCGGCCACAGGATCCGGTCCTCGCCGCGGTGGTGGCCCCGTACGGCGGCGTGGTAGCGGTGCACGTACGCGGCGATGGCGGCGGCCCGCCCTGCGGGCACCGGACGCCCGGCCGAGGCGAGGCCGGCGAGCAGCCCGGCGAGGCGGTCGATGTCGGCGAGCATCGCCCGGTGGGCGAGCCGGATGCCGGTGAGGTCGGGTGCCGTGCCGGTGCCGTGCGGTGCTGCCGTGGTGGCGCGGGTGCGTTCGCTGTCCATGCCACGACTCTGCCCGGCACTCCTTTGCATCCGGTCAACGTTCGATGAACGCCGCCGGGCGCCGTAGGCTCGTACGCCTGTCCTGCCGTCCGCCCTGGGGAACCGCCATGCCGCCGTCCACCGGTCCCGGTACCGGTCCGCAGTCCGTCGACCGCGCACTGGCGATCCTCGACGCCGTCGCCGACACGGGCGGCGGGCCGGTCAGTGCGAAGACCCTGGCACGCAGGCTGGAGTGCTCGCTGTCCACGGCCTACCACCTGCTGGCCCCGCTCACCGAGCGCGGCTACCTGGTGCGCACCGCGCAGGGGTACGTGCTGGGGCCCCGGATCCCCGGGCTGCACCGGAGCCTGCTGCGGCAGTTGGAGCCGGCCCCGCGCATGGCGGACGTGCTGGCCCGGCTGCGCCGCGCGACCGGAGCCGAGGCGTACTACACCGCGTACCGGGGCGGCTTGATCACGGTGGTCGACACGACGGCGCCGGTCACGGACACCGGCAACCCGTTCACTCCGGGGCGGGAGACCCGGGCCCATGCCACCGCGCACGGCAAGGTGCTGCTGGCCGAGCTGCCGCGGCCGGCGCTGCGGCGGTATCTGGCCGAGCACGGGATGGCCCGGCTGACCGGGGCCACCATCACCCGTGCCGACGTGCTGGAGGCCGAGCTGTCCCGGGTGCGGGGGCAGGGCTTCGCCGTGTCGGTCGGGGAGGCCGATCCCGCGTACACCTGCGTGGCCGTCGCCCTGCCGCGCGGGTCGGGCGGGCCCGGCGGCCGCGGCGGTGGCGGTGGCGGTGCCGGTGGCGGCGACGCGGTGCACGCCCTGTCGGTGTCGCTGCCGACCGCGGAGTTCCGGCGGCGGACCCGGGAGGTCCGCACCGCCCTCGTCCGGACCGCCGAAGAGGTGCAGGCCGCGGACCGCCGCTGACCTCGGACCGCGGAGTTTCCGACGATGCCGGAAAACGGGCCCGCCCGGCTGCGCCGCCCGGGCGCCGTCTGCCAGGCTGGCCGCATGATCTTCATCGCCGTCAGGTTCGACGTCCGTCCCGAGTTCAGCGACGACTGGCTCACGATCGTCGACGACTTCACCCGGGCCACCCGCAGCGAGCCGGGCAACCTCTTCTACGACTGGTCGCGCAGCGTCGACGACCCCACCAAGTACACGCTCCTCGAGGGCTTCGCCGACGCCGAGGCGGGCGCCGCGCACGTCGCGTCGGACCACTTCAAGGCCGGCATGGAGACGATGGCCGGCGCCATCGCCACCCGGCCGGAGATCATCCACGTCGAGGTGCCCGGCCAGGGCTGGAACACCATGGCCGAGCTGTCGCCGCGCGACTGAACCGCCGTCACCTCTCCCGCGCCGCGGTGCACGTCACACGGGGAGGTCCAGCAGGCGGGCGGCCATCTCGCGCATCTCGACCTTGCGGACCTTCCCGGTGACGGTCATCGGGAACTCCTGCACCACGTGGACGTAGCGCGGGATCTTGAAGTGGGCCAGCCGTCCGCGGCAGTACGCGCGGACGGCCTCCGCGGTCAGCGGCGCGGCGCCGTCGCGCATCCGCACCCACGCCATCAGCTCCTCCCCGTACTTGGCGTCGGGCACGCCGATGACCTGGACGTCCAGGACGTCCGGGTGGGCGTGGAGGAACTCCTCGACCTCCCGGGGATACACGTTCTCCCCGCCGCGGATCACCATGTCCTTGATCCGGCCGGTGATGCTCAGGTAGCCGTCGTCGTCCATGACCGCGAGGTCCCCGGTGTGCATCCAGCGCGCCGCGTCGACCGCCTCGGCGGTGCGCTCCGGTTCGCCCCAGTAGCCGAGCATCACCGAGTAGCCGCGGGTGCACAGCTCCCCCGGCTCGCCGCGCGGGACGGTCCGGCCGGTCTGCGGGTCGACGACCTTGACCTCCAGGTGCGGCCCGACCCGGCCGACGGTGGAGACCCGGCGTTCGAGGGAGTCGGCGGCGCGGGTCTGCGTCGACACCGGGGAGGTCTCCGTCATCCCGTAGCAGATGGACACCTCGGTCATGCCCATGCGGTCGATGACCTCCTTCATCACCTCCACCGGGCACGGCGAGCCGGCCATGATGCCGGTCCGCAGACTGGACAGGTCGTACCCGGAGAAGCCCGGATCGGCCAGTTCGGCGATGAACATGGTGGGGACGCCGTACAGCGAGGTGCACCGCTCGGCCTCGACCGCGGCGAGGGTGGCCGCCGGGTCGAAGGAGGGGGCGGGAATCACCATCGTCGCACCGTGACTCGTGCAGGCCAGGTTTCCCATGACCATGCCAAAACAGTGGTAGAACGGAACCGGGATGCACACCCGGTCCCGCTCGGTGTAGTGGCACAACTCGCCTACGAAGAAACCGTTGTTGAGGATGTTGTGGTGCGACAGGGTCGCACCCTTGGGGAAGCCGGTGGTCCCCGACGTGTACTGGATGTTGACCGGGTCGTCCGGGCCCAGCCCGGCCCCCGCGCGCGCCAGTTCGGCCGGATCGCCGCCGCGGCCCCGCTCCAGCAAGGCCGTCCAGTCGGGCCCGTCCAGCAGGACGGTGAACTCCAACTCCGGGCAGCGCGGCCGCACTTCCTCGATCATGGCGGCGTAGTCGGAGGTCTTGAAGCGGTCCGCGGCGACCAGCATCCGCATCCCCGACTGCCGCAGCACGTACTCCAACTCGTGGGCCCGGTAGGCAGGGTTGACGGTGACGAGGATCGCGCCGAGCTTGGCGGTGGCGTACTGCACCAGCGTCCACTCGGCGCGGTTGGGAGCCCAGATGCCGACCCGGTCGCCCTTGACGACGCCGAGGCCGAGCAGGCCGAGGGCGACTGCGTCGACATCGGCGGCCAACTCCGCGTACGTCCAGCGGCGCCCGGTGGCGGCCTCGACGAGCGCGTCACGGCCGGGGAAGCGGCGTACGGTGCGGTCCAGATTCTCCCCGATCGTGTCGCCCAGCAGCGGCACTTCACAGACCCCGGACGCATAGCTCGACGCAGCGGACACACGTTCCTCCTCGATCGGTGGCGGTGCATCGTAGCCGGTCCGGTGCCCCGGGCACGCCGCTCTTCACGCCACTCCCCCGATCCACTCCCCGATCTATTCCTCGATGGCGCCGCCGATCCGCCGCAGGTGCCGGCGGAAGGTGTACGAGGGGTCGGCCTCCCGCAGGACGAGGTAGTCGGCGAAGGCCGTCTGCCGGCGGAGGGTGTCGCCCGAGCGGATCCTGCGGGCCTGTTCGCGCTCGGTGTCCCGGATCCGCCGGGCGGCGTCCAGTACCTCCTCCACCCGGTCGGCGGCGACGAACAGCACCCCGTCCGCGTCACCGAGGACGACGTCCCCGCCGGTCACCAGGTGCGCCCCGAACCGGGCACTGACCAGCGCCTCCGGCTCCCGCTCGTCCAGCCGTACGGGACCGGCCGGGACGGATCCGTAGCTGAAGACGGGGAGGCCGATCTCCGCCAGCTCCGGCGTGTCGCGGTGCAGCCCCCACACCGCCAGGCCCGCGAGGCCCGCCCGGTCGGCCTCCAGTGCGGCCAGGTCGCCGACGCAGGCCTCGTCGGTGCGGCCGCCGTTGTCGATCACCAGGACGTCGCCGGGCCGGGCGCCGTCGAACGCCTCCAGGAAGACGTCGACGCTGCCGTAGTGGCGTACCGGCAGCGCGGGCCCGGCGATCCGGTGCCCGGTGACGACCGCGCCGATGCCGGGTGGCGCGACGCGCAGCGGCAGCCCGGTGCGCACGCACGCGTCGGCGACGAGCGGGGTGGACAGGTCGGCGAAGTCCTTCAGCATCGGCTCCCCTTCTCCTCCGGGTCCTCCGGTCGGGGGCGGCCGAACGGGTCGCCCGCCCCCATGGTGCCGCCCGGTGCGCCGCGGCGCGGGCCGCCACCCCAGAGGCTGCCGCCTCCAGGGGATGTCACTTCAGGGGATGTCACTTCAGGGGATGCCGCTTCAGGGAATGTCGGTGTCCGAAGGCTCCGCCTCGTAGGCGTGCGGGTCGTCGGTCACCCATTCGATCAGCGGGGAGTCGCCGAGGACGATGTCGTCGGGATCGGGCACGCCGGCCCGGCGCAGGAACTCGATGACGTCGGCGTCGCTGCGGGCCAGGCCCAGGATCGACTCCTGCCCCTCGGCCCGCAGGGAGACCCGGCGGCCGCCCGCGGGCGCGATCCGGTGGACGACGATCGGCGCATGGTGCATGCGCCCAGCCTCCGCCGGGGCGGGCGGGCCCGCATCCGGACGCGAGCCGGCCGGTCTACGGGCGGAGGTCTACGGGCGGAGGTCTACGGGCGGAAGGTGACCGGCAGGGCCCGCAGGGCGTGGAAGCGGAAGGTGGCGGCCCACGGGAGCCCTTCGAGCGGGCTCCTCCGGGCGACGGGGCGGATCCGGCCAAAATTTTGGCATGCTCCTGACATTTCAAGCGGGTCGTGGGACCTTCCGTGGCGTACGCTTCACCAGCTCTCTCCCCCGGCCGGTACGCGGACCACCACCGCCCGCCGGGTGCACGCCGGCGTGGCCCACCCAGGCCCCGCTTCACACCCCACAGGACGTGGCGAAGAGGAGCGACAGCATGAAGACCTCGACATGGCCGGGCGTGACCGCCCTGGCGGCCGCGCTGCTCGTCGGCGGCGCCGTACCGGCGAGCGCCCTCGGCCCCGCCGCCGAGCAGCGGCTCGACGGCACCATCGTGGTCGCGGGCAACACCTGCACCTGGACCGACGCGCACACCAGCGCCGACCCCCCGAGCACGCTGACCGTCGACCGCACGACCATCAACACCCCCGGCGGCAACCTGAGCTGCGGCGGCGGCATCACCGCCGCCCTCAACAACAACCCCGTCTTCACCTTCGACGACGCCGCCGGCACCGCCAGGACGGACGCCATCGACATCACCGGCAGGCAGAGCTTCATCTCCTGCCGCTACAAGGCCTCGAACATCACCTGGAACCGGGACGGGTCCACCCGCAAGTACGTCAACCAGGCCTTCACCGCCACCAAGGTCTCGGGCAGCTTCCTGTGCCCCGGCTCGGTCACCACCGCGGCCGGCGACGCCTCCATGCTCTTCCGCTGACGCCGGCCCCGGCCCCGCCCCCGGCCCGCGCGCCCGGCACGACACGGCCCGGCCCCGGCCCGGACACGGCCGGGGGGGGGGCCGTTCCGGCGCGGGTCCGGCCGGGGAGATACCGCGCCTGTGGTTGCACGTG
>NZ_JBWKDK010000007.1:0-123026 GCF_056436005.1 Streptomyces sp. NPDC043854 | reverse complement strand
GCCCCCGCCCCCCCCCCCCCCCCCCCCCCCCCCCACCCCCCCCCCCCCCCCCCCGGGCCCGTTCAGGCGCGGATCAGGCCGGGCAGATACCGCGCTCGTGGTCGACCGTGGCGGTCGCGCGGGAGTACTGCCACTGCGGGGCCAGCAGCTGCTCGTTCAGCTGCCCGGCCGCGGCCGGGCTCTCCACGATGTAGCCGAAGTCCTGGAGCCACGCCGGGTAGAGGTTCTTCGAGCCGATGTAGAAGGCCGAGCCGTCCACCGAGACCAGCTTGTGGTGCTGCGCGTACGGGCGGCCGTCCGCCCACTTCGGGCTCTGCGCGCTGCGGAACGTGGCCAGCTGGAGGTTCGAGCACATCGCGGCGCGGGCCGTGCCCCGGTCGCCGGTCAGCAGGGCGAGGCGGTCGCGCAGGGTGTCGCTGATCTCCGACAGCGACTTGATCTGCGAGTAGCCGCCACTGCCCACGGCGCCCCGGTTCTCGGGGTCGCTGACGACGATGCGGACCTTCACGCCGGCGGCCATCTTCGCGGCGAGGGCGTCGTAGAGCCGGATGTCGTAGCGGGGCAGCGGCGGGCAGGTCGCGTTCATGTCCTGCTGGGAAATCTCGATGTGCCGGCCGGCGCTGGAGATCAGCGTCCGCAGTGCGCTCTCCTCCGGGTTGACGGTGTCGTAGTCGCGGTCGGCGTTGGTGTTGTCGTGCAGGCCGACGACGCACTTGGTGTCGGGGGCGCTGGGCAGGGTGGGCCGGAACGCGGACGCCGGGTCGTTGCGCTTGATGCCGACGCCGAGGCCGCCGACGGCGATGGCCGGCACACCGCCGCCCCGGCCCTGCGCGGGCGCGGGCGCCGGCGCCGGGTTGTCCTTGGCCAGCGCGGGCATGCAGGCGGCGCCGTTGGAGGAGGCGAACCAGACGCTGGCGATGTTGCTCTTGTTCTGGCAGGTCCAGGACCACAGTTCGTCCAGGTAGCGGCCGGCCGAGGCGGCCGCCGGCCCGCGCAGCGCGAGGTCGACGTCGGCGACCGGGTGGGTGGTCTCCGTGTAGTCGTCCTTCCAGTTGTTGATGCCGCCGGTGATGACGGACTGGCCGTCCACCACGAGGATCTTGGAGTGGTTCCAGGAGAACGCCGTCTTCGACGTGGTCATCGAGGCGACGTTGAGGTCCACGCGGGCGGCGTCCGGGCCGAGCTTGGCGACCAGTTCGTCCCGGTACTTCGACGGCACGACGTTCAGGTGGTAGACGGGGGCGGCGCCGACGAGGATGCGCACCTTGAGCTTGCTCCCGCGCCCGGCCGAGGACTTCAGGCCCGCGACGATGGCGTCCTGGAACGCGCCGTTGGGGAAGGGGGCGAGGGTCGATATGTCGACGGTCTGCGTCGCCTGGGAGATGTTCTCCGTCATCTTCGCCAGCAGGCGCTGCGTTCCGGGGCGCGTCGCGCACGTGTTGTCACCCCAGCAGCCGGGGGTCTGGAGCAGCCAGTCGGCGCCGCCGGCCGAGGAGGCGTCCAGGGTGTTGCCGCCCGTCCGCTCCCACACCGACCCCTCGAGGCCGGGGGACACCTGGCGGAGCATCTGCTCGACGGCGTCGAGGTGGGGCGCCGGGGTGCCGTCGGCCGCGGGCGCGGCCGCCGCGGGCACCGCGGGGAACAGGGCCAGGGCCACCGCCGAGACGGCTGCGCCGGCGGCGAGGGCGGAGGAACGCAAAAGGGAATGGCGGTGCAATGTGACTTCCTTGAAGGAGGGATCGCCGTCGCCGCAGACCGGGCCACCGGCAAGATCAACTCGCGGAAGTTACCACCGAGTCGGAAATCCCGGGAATCGCACACAACGGATTCGGCCACCCGCTTTGCCCACCTGCTCACCCGCCGGGGGAAATTGGCCGAGAGTCGCCGATTGGACAACCGGTCGATTAAACGACAACGATGTTGGACGCAACATCGCGGCTGCTCACGGGGGGCGAACCGGTCAAATGGCACCGTTCCTCGACTCGGCCCGCATCGTCCCCATTTCCGACACCGGAGAGATTTCGCCATGAGCTTCGGCGACCCGAACAACCCGTACGGCCAGCAGCCCCCGCAGGGTCAGCCCGGTTACCCGCAGCAGGCTCCCCAGGGTGTGCCCCCGCAGTACGGATACCCGCAGCAGCCCGCGCAGGGCGTCCCGCCGCAGTACGGCTACCCGCAGCAGCCGGCCGCGCCGTACGGCCACCCCGCCCCGGGCATGCCCGGCATGCCGGGGATGCCGGGCGCCGGAATGCCGCAACTCGCCCACTGGGGCCTGCGGGTCGGCGCGTACCTGCTCGACGTGCTGATCATCGTCGGCCCGATGTACGCCCTGGGCTTCATCGACCTCGCCACCGCCTCGGACCCGGCGACCGCCGATCCGGGCATCTTCTTCGCGATCGGCGTGCTGTACGCGATCGGCATGGGCTTCTTCCAGCTGCACCGGGAAGGCTCCACCGGCCAGACCATCGGCAAGAAGACCGTCGGCATCAGCCTCCGCCGCGAGTCCGACGGCAGCACCCTCGGTTTCGGCATGGCGTTCGTCCGCAAGCTGGCCCACTTCCTCGACGGCCTGCCCTGCTACATCGGCTGGCTGTGGCCGCTGTGGGACGACAAGAAGCAGACCTTCGCCGACAAGGTGTGCAGCACCGTCGTCATCCGCGTCCCCAAGGGCTGAGGCCGCTCCCTCCGCCCTTCCGCCCGGCAGCGATCCTTCGCTGCCGGGCGGACGCCTTTCCGGGGCCGCCCGCCGAGACCTCAGGCGGGCGTACCGTCCGGCGGGGCGTCAGACACCCTGCGCGGCAGTGCCCGCCGCCGCGAGCGCCGTCCACAGCCGCCGGGCCTGCGCGACCAGTTGGGACGAGCCGCCCCGCCCGGCAACCCGGGCCAGTCCCGCGGGCTCCGGACCCGCGGCGCCACAGGCCTCCACGCACTCCGCCGCCGCGGCCAGCACCTCCCCCGCCCCGCGCACGCCGCCGTCCGCCAGCAGGGCCGGCAGCGCCCCGGCGAGCACCGCCCAGGTGGTCGCGTACGCGCCGGTACCGGCGGCCGTGCGCATCGCGTCGGCCAGCCGGTTGGGCTTGACCGTGCCCAGGGCGAGCAGTTCGGCGAGGTCCTGCCCGAGCATCTCAGTGTCGAGCTCGCCCCGCCCGGCAAGTACCAGCAGTGCGTCCACGGCCGCCAGCCGGTCCTCGGCGTGCCGGGCACCGAGGCCGGTGGCCACCGCCAGGTGCAGCACCGGGCCCGCGGGTCCCCCCATCTCGGCCAGCCGGGACAGCCGCCGGCCCGCACCGCGCTCCTCGACGGCGGCGCACCCGGTCAGCTCGGGCAGCAGCAGGACCGCCTGCGTTTCGCGGTCCTCGGGCAGGACCGCGAGCTGCGCGAGCTCCCACCCCTCCCAGTGGTAGCAGCGGTCGGGGCTGCCGCCGAACGCCCGGCCCAGCCGGTGGAAGGGGGCGGGGAACTCCTGGCTCAGCAGCGGCCGTTCCCCGGCGTCGACGACGATCCGCCGCACCGAGTCCCGCGTCTGGCCGCCCCACCAGCCGGGCCTTCGCGGCGCCGGCTCCTCGACGCGCCGGACCGTGCGCGGCGGCGCGCCGGCTCCGGTCAGCCAGGCCGCGAGGCGTGCGCCCTCGGGCGTGCCGAGCGCGGCGGCCGCCGGGGCGGCCTCCGCGTCGCGCCGTACGCGCAGCAGCGCCTGGCCGAAGTCGGCGGGTTCGGGTTCGACGCCCAGGCTCCCGTAGGCGGCGAGGCGTTCGACGAGGTCCGCCGGTTCCAGGGAGCCCGTGTCCCAGGTCGGTGTGGCGAGCAGGAACGGCAGCGGGTCCGTCAGGATCCGGGCGGCCGCCTCGTACAGCCGGGCGCCGGTCACCCCGGCCAGGGCGGTGTGGGCGCAGTCCTGTCCCGACCGGTCGTCCCGCAGGCCGCGGCCCGCGCGCAGGTCGTACGCGCGGACGTGCCCCATGACCGTCGCGGCGACCAGCTCCAGGCCCAGGAGCCATTCGGGGTCCGCATGGTATCCGCCGTCGCCGATCCACGGCCGGTCGGCCAGCGCCGGGCGCAGGGCCGCGCCGAGTTCGGCCCGGTCGCGGTGGGCGTGGCGGACGAGGGCGTCGAAGGCCGTCTCGAACTCCTCCGTGGTCGGCTGCCGGGACTTGACCAGGGCCGCGACGAGTTCGACGGTCTCGGCGACGGACAGCTGCGCGGCGGAGTCCAGGCGGCGGCGCACCGGCGCCGGGGGCAGCGTCTCCGTGTACGGCGTCGCGCTGTCGGCGGCGTCGGCGACGGCGCCGAGCAGCTCGGCGGCCGTGCGCCGGTGGGCGGGGCTGAGCAGTTCGGCCTGGAAGGCGAGTTCGGTGCGCAGGTCCTCGTCCTCCGGCCGCAGATGGGCGGCGACGAGCTTCAGGGCGCGCTCCTGGAGCGCGGTGTCGGCGTGGCCGAAGGCGGCGGCGACGGCGGGCAGCAGGACGAAGCGGTCGTCCTGCTGACGGCGCAGCGCCTTGCCGAGGAGCACCAGCTGGGCGCGGACGAGCTTCTTCTCGGGGCGGAAGAGGACGGCGGCCGACATCTCGGCGAGCCGCCCGGCGGGCAGCCGGCTGGCTTCGAACAGGCCGGTGAGGACCTGCTGCGCGTGGCCGGCCAGCGGGGAGTGCGCGTCGGCGGCCAGGGCGATCCAGTCCGCGGTCCGCTGCTCCTGCTCGTCCCCGGTGGGTTCGAGGACGCCCAGGAGGTCGATGAAGAACGTGAGCCCGGCGGGGCGGCCGCCGCGCAGCAGGCGGGCGAGGCAGCCGTCGAGCAGCATCCGCCGCTCCACGGTCCCCTCGGCGGCGAGTGCGGCGAGCTCCGCGGGCCAGGGGCCGGGGACCCCGGGGGTGCTGAACCAGCCGAGGGCGTCGGGGGTCTCGGCCGTCTCGAACAGCCGGGGCACCAGCTCGCGTACGTACGGCTCCTCGCGCAGCGCGAGGCTCAGCGTGCGGGTGGCCCCCCGGAGGCCGCCGAAGGACATGTGCCGGGCCCAGGCCTGCACGAACGCGTCACCGGTCGGGACCGGGCAGCCGTCCGGCGCCCGCAGCAGCAGCTCCCGAATCAGGTGGTAGTCGTCCGATGCGGTGGCGGTACGGGCGGCGAGGCGGTGGGCGAGGTCCCCGAGCCAGGCCGGATCGCGGTCGGCGAGGACGCGGAGCAGCAGGCCGGGGCCGGAGCCGCTCGTGTCGCGCAGGTCGCGGGCGGCGATCCAGGAGGCCGCGGCCGCGGCGCCGGTGTGGCAGCCGGCGCCGGCGACGAGCAGGCCGGGGCGTATCCGCTCGCTTTCGACCCGGCGGGTCCAGTCCCAGCCGCGGATCTCGCGGCGCAGGGCGGTGAGTTCGGGGAGCAGGGCGCGGCGTTCGGCGGCCGGCAGGTGCTTGATCAGGCCGGGAAGCCGGTCGGGGCGGCCCGCGCGGACGGCGTCGAGGACGGCGCTGCGGATGGTGTCGGTGTTCATCGGGTTTCTCCGGCCGGAACGGCGGTGGTGGTGGCAGGGGGGAGGGTCGCGGCTGCCGGTTCGGCGCGCCGGGCCATGCGGACGGCGAGCGCGTGCTTGCACGGGCCGCGGCGGCCGCGGTAGTCCGCCCACCACTGGCAGGTGCAGCTCAACACCCCGGTGGCGGCCTCGCGGACCTGGTAGCGGCGCTCCCCGGAGAGGACGGTGGCGGTGGAGTCGGCGTGCAGGAGGACCGAGCCCTCGGCGAGCAGGGCGCGGGCGGCGACCAGCCGGGGGTTGTGGCGCTCGGCGCGGCGGGCGTCGTACGGCAGCTCCCGGTGGAAGTAGGCGGCTTCGGCGGCGTCGTACCCGACCCGGCCGGCGGTGCCGAGGCGGGCGAGGGCCGCGCGGACGCGCTCCGTGCTCAGTCCGCACTGTTCGGCGAGGTCGGCGGTGTCGATGCGCGGTTCCCAGGCGAGCAGGACGGAGACGAGCTCGGCGTCGGCGGCCGCGTCGTCGGTGGCGAGCGCCTCGAGGACGCCGCCCTCGCCGGAGAACCCGCGGGCGGGCTCCGGGGAGAGGGTGAGGGTGAGGCGCATGCCGGGCAGGGTGACCTCCCACGCGCTGGCGGATGCCGCGCCGCCGTGGGCCGCGGGCCCGTACACGCGCAGCCCGGTCGCGTACCGCAGGACCCGCTGGAGGGCGGCGAGCCGCTCGGGGCCGGGCAGGCACACGGCGCCGGGGACCGGCCTGGTGGTGGGGCGCAGCGCGGCGCCGGCGGGGACGACCCACAGGGGTCCGCGGGCGGCGCCGCCGGCGGCCGAGCTGCGCGGGAGGCTGCGCAGGAACCGTACGGCCTCGGCGGCGGTCAGCTCGGCGCGCAGGTCGAACCCGGCGGATATCACCTGGGATTCGGCGAACCCGCGCAGCCAGCGGTCGGGCAGCGGCACCTTCTTCTCGACGACCGGCCCGTCCAGGGTGGTGACGGCCAGCTCGTCGGGACCGACGCGCAGGTGCAGGGGCTCGTCGCCGGTCAGCCGCGAGAGGGCGTCGCGCAGCGGGTTGTTGACGTCGACGTTGGTGGTTCCGTGGCCGGTGTCCGCGCCGTCGAGGCCCTCGGGGAGCACGTCGAGCCGGGCGTACACGCCGCAGCAGCCGGAGAACGATTCGAACCGCAGCCGGTCGCCGCTCGCGGTGACGACCGGGTCCAGCGAGGCCCGCAGGGTGCGCTGGTGGTAGCGGGCGGCGGCGACGTCGGCCACGGCCAGCAGCCCGCGCGCGGCGGCCTGAGGGGAGCTCAGGAACCCGGCGAAGAACCGCGGATGGGCTTCGGGGCCGACCGGGGTCAGCCCTCCGGAGGTCTCCAGTCCGAGGAGCCGCCCGCCCCGGTCGGAGGTGAGGGCGGACGGGCGTGCGTAGGCGAGTGCCTGGGTGGATCGGCTCATGGGCACAACGCTAGATCCCGGCACTGACAGCGCGGACGGACCGTCACACCGGGGGCCGCGCCCCCGCCCTGCTCACTCCTCGGGCCGGCGGGGTGCGAGTTGTTCGACCACCTCTGCGAGTTCCTCGCAGACCTGCTCGATCTTCAGGCGGATGTTGTTCTGCTCGGTGACCAGCGCGGACAGCAGGAGCATGGTCAGGGCCGCGGATCCGTTGAGGCCCTGGAGGTTGACCATGACCTCGAAGAGGGTGTGGTCGGCGAAGGGTCCGCTCTGGTCGGTCGCCGCGTGGATGGCGATGACGGACGCCAGCAGGGCGCAGGGCGCTCCCCCGGCGTGCTGGAAGCGTACGGACGCCCAGATCAGCACGGGGAAGACGAGGAAGAGCAGGGAGAGGTCGCTGTAGACGGCGAAGACGGTGGCCGCTGCGCAGGCGGCCAGCATCAGTACGGCCTCGAGCGCCCGGTAGGGGTCCTTGGGCATCGCGAGCCGCGGCAGGACCAGCAGCAGCGGGGTCACGAGGAGGACGCCCATCGCGTCGCCGACCCACCAGGCCGACCACACGGACCAGAATTCGCCGGCGGGCAGGTCGCCGGTTGCGACGACCGTCGACGTGCCGATGGTCGCGCTGATCAGCATGGGCAGCAGGCCGCCGAGGAAGACCAGGGTCAGCCCGTCCCGCAGCCGGTCCATCTCCGGGCGGAATCCGGCCGCGCGGAGCATCAGGTACGCGCAGACCGGCGCGAGGGTGTTGCCCACGAGGATGGCGGTGTCGACGGGGTCGAAGCCGCTGAGGTGCTCGATGGTCAGATACGCGCCGAGCATGATCCCCGGCACTGCCCGCAGTCCCATCCAGAGCAGCGCGGCGACGGCGATGCCGGTGGGCGGCCACAGGGGGGTGACCGTCGCGCCCTCGACGCTCACGCTGAGCAGGAGGCCGATCCGCCCGGTGGCCCAGTAGGCGACCGCGACGGCGAGGATCCGGAGAATATCGGCGAGCAGACGTCGCCGTTCCACGGTGGGCATCACAGCATCACACAACAGGCGCCGCCGCCGTGCGGGGCGTGACACGCCCTAGCGGGGTGCGGGTCCGCCCGCGCTGTGGCTGATGACGAGGACCGCTGCGTCGTCCGCGTGCCCGGTGGAGTCGGCCACCTTCATCACCTCGGCGGCGAGTTCGCCGGGGTCCGCGCCCGCGCCCTCCCGGACGACCCGCAGCACGCGTTCGAGGCCCTCGTCGATGGAGAAGGAGGGCCCCTCGACGACCCCGTCGGTGACCAGGACGATGGATCCCGCCCGGTCCAGCTTGCGGCGGGTCACGGCGTATCCGGCGCCGGGCAGCATGCCCAGCGGCAGGCCGCCCTCGTCCTCGGCCATCCCGTACCGGCCGTCGACGGTGGCCCACAGGGCGGGTACGTGCCCGGCCCGGGCGCTGTGCAGCTCCCACGTCTCGGGGTCGAAGCGGAGCAGGGTGCAGGTGGCGAACAGCTCGCGCCCCATGGACAGCAGCACGTCGTTGGTCCGGGCGAGCACCTCGCCCGGGTCGTCGACGACGGCGGCGACCGCCCGCAGGCCGATGCGCACCTGCCCCATGAAGGCGGCCGCCTCCACGTCGTGGCCCTGGACGTCGCCGATGGAGAAGGCGAGGGCGCCCTCGGGGAGCCCGAACCCGTCGTACCAGTCGCCGCCGATGTCCAGGCCGTGGCGGGCGGGCGAGTAGCGGGCGGCGGTGCGCAGTCCGGGCAGGGCGGGCAGGGCGCCGGGCAGCATCTCGCGCTGGAGCGCCTCGGCGAGCTCCACGCGGGGCTGCTGGTGCTCGGCGCCGGCGCGTGCCCGTGCGGTGAGCCGGCCGAGGGTGCTCAGCAGGTCGTCGGCGCTCTGTGCCCGCGGGGTGCGGCGCGGCGCACGGCGCGGGTTCATGGCCTGCTCCCGGGTGCATCCATACGTCGCTCGTCCCCGCTCTCGGCTCTCGCGGCGTGCTGCGCCGAAGCCCCGTGCCGCGTTCATCATATTTCCAGAGGTCGGCGGGCCGCGACAGGGCCGCGTCCCACCGGCCGGACCGGGTTGTCCGCGGCCGGTCGGCCGACCACAGGGCGTGAGCTATGTTGGAGAAAGAGTGACATGAGAGGGAGGCCCACCGGTGTCATCGGGGCAGCAGGCACGCGCACAGGCAGCTGCGATCACGCCGAGCGGGCAGGCGCCCGGCCAGGAACGGGCTCCGGGCGACCGGGTCCGCGCGCTGTTCGACGGCCACCGCCTCTCGCCGGGCCAGCGGCGCATCGCGCAGTACCTCATCGACCACCTCACCGAGGCCGCGTTCCTGTCGATCACCGAGCTGGCGGAACGGGTGGGGGTCAGCCAGCCGTCGGTGACGCGCTTCGCCACCGCCCTCGGGTTCAGCGGCTACCCGGCGCTGCGGGACGTCCTCCAGCCGATGGCGCTGAGCGCGGTCGCGGGCTCGCCGGAGAGCCGTGAGCAGTACCGCCGCAACGAGCTCCAGGCGGCCGTGGACGCCGAGATCGAGAACCTGGAGAACGTGCGGCGGCTGCTCGCCGACACCAACCAGGTGCTGGACATCGGCCGCGAGCTGGCGCGCTCGGTGCCGCTGACGGTGCTGGGCCTCAGGATCTCGGTGTCGCTGGCGGAGTACTTCGCATACGCGGCGCGCCGTATCCACCCCGACGTCCGGCTGGTCACGCGGGGCGGCAGCGTGGCGTACGACGCCCTGCTCCAGTCCCGGGAGGCCGGCGGGACCTGGGCGCTGGCCTTCGCCATGCCGCGGCACGCGAAGGAGACCCTGTCGGCGCTGCGGGCGGCCCGGACGGCCGGGCTGAAGATCGCGCTGATCACGGACACCACGCTGGGGCCGCTGGTCGACGAGGCGGACGTGGCGCTGACCGCCGGCACCGGGGCGCGGCTGGTGTTCGACTCGTACGCGGCGCCGGGCGTGCTGTCCGCGGCGCTGCTCCAGGCGATGGCGGACGCGGATCCGGAGCGGACGCAGGCGCGGCTCGAGGGGTACGAGCAGGTCGCCGAACAGCACGGCTTCTTCCTTTAGCAGGGTTTCGTCCGTTTCATCCGTTCATTTTCATGCCGTGGAGAGGTATGTAATTTTTCATTCTCTTGTTTACTCGACGGTATATATGTTTACTGAGCAGCGCGCCGGATCCGTCAGACGCGCCAAGGAGAGCGACCCCTACGCTCTCCCGGAACGGATACCCGGGCGGGACGACTCCTCCTCACGCCCCGCCCGGGTGCCGGTCCCGGCAGCGGATCCACCAGAGCGCTTGTGGCGGCCCCCGGTCAACCCCTGGGCCGGGGCCGCCGCCCACCTACGTCTCGATCAGTTCGACACCCTTCGGAAGCGACGTATGCGCCAGACGCTCTCCCCCGCTCTCAGCCCGGACTGGCCCTGCCAGGTCAAGGCTCCCGGGACGCACGACTGGGAACGCACGGCCATGCGCTGGCTGCGGGACCTGCTCCCCGCCCGTTACGGGGCCTACTCTCCGCTGACCCGCAGCCCCGTCCTGCTGTCCCGGCACGCGCAGCTCCAGATCCAGCACGAGATGCGCGCCGTCCGCGTCGCACTGGAGACCAGCCGGGCCGAACTGCCCTCGATGGGCGTGCCCGAGGTCGCCATCGAGAGCTCCATCCGCATGTACGCCGTCGAACTCCAGCAGCTGGGGCGGCTGTCCCGGGCCGTCCGCCTGGTCGGCGACGCCCTGCGCGTCACACCCAGTTGACCTGCGCGCGGGTCAGCAGCGGGTCGTCCACCATCTCCCACAAGGGGACCGCCCAGTTGCCGAAGCCGTAGCGGCCGCCGTAATGCAGGCCCAGGACGCGGTGGTCGGCCAGGTCGAAGACCGGGGAGCCGCTGTTCCCGCCCAGAGTGGAGCAGTCGTGGTTCACGGTGAGCCGCTCACGGGCCAGTTTGGTCGTGGTGCCGGGCTGGAGCCGCTTGACGTTGTAGACGTCCATGAAGATCCGGCGCATGGCCTCCGGTTCGTTGCGCCGGCTGTCCTCCGCCGGGTAGCCGACCACGTACACCGGCCGGCCGGGGATGTCGCCGGGCGGATCGGCCGCCACGGCCAGCGGGGTGGCGGGGGCCCGGTCGTCCTTGTCGGTGTCCACGCGCAGCAGGGCCAGGTCGACGTCCGGGTGGATGCCGATGACCTCGGTGACCTCGAACTCCAGCGAGCTGTCCCCGGGTACGGCGGACAGCTCCTCGGCCAGGTCCAGGCGGGCGGTCATCCCCGGGCGGAAGGCCCACGCGGCACCTTCCTCGCGGGCGAACTCGTCGGCCACGTGGCGGTTGGTCATCACCACGTCGGGACCGACGAGGAAGGCGGTGCCCACCCACTCCAGGCGCGGATGCCCGGCGACGTCCACCCGGCCCACCCGGGCGATCGAGTTGCGGATGCCGTCCCGGTGGCCGTCGAGCACCGCCCAGTCGCCGGGCTGCGACGGGAAGTCCTGCCCCTGGACGAGGATGGCGGGCCGGCCTTCGAGGAGGACGATCGCCTCCAGGCCGAAGTACTCGGCCTCGTCCACCTCGTCGGCCCGTCCGGCGGCGAGCTTCTCCAGCCCCCTGGCACCGGCCTCCAGCACCCTTGCCCGCTCCCGCAGGGCGAAGCCGCCGATCTCGGCGGCCGGCGCCCGCTCCGCGGGAACGTCCGCGGCGGACTCCCGGATCTCCGCCTCCGCCTCCCGCTCGGCCGCCAGGCCCTGGCGGATCCGCTCGGCCACCGCACGCAGGTCGCTGAAGAGCTCCTCGGGCCGGGTCGCCACCGGTGACCGTCCGTTCATCTCACACCTCCGGCCCGCTCTGCCCGCCGAGCGCCGCCTGCGCCGCCGCGATCTTGGCGTGAACCGCCGGGCTGTGTTCCGCCAAATGGCGCATGACGCTGCTCATCTGGGTTCCGACGTTGACGAACGCCGTGTTCTTGCCCTGGTAGACGACGTCCTCGACGCGCCGGGCCCCGCGGTGCAGCGCGACGACCCTCCAGTCGTCCGTGAGGACCGGGGAGCCGGAGGAGCCGCCGCGGGTGTCGGTGAAGTAGCGCACGTCCTTGTCGTTCGTCTCGAAGACCAGGTTGTTGCGCAGGGCGATCCGCTTGGGCTGGCCTCCGGGGTGCTGGATGATGTTGACCGCGACGGGCTCCCCCGGTACGACCTTCAGCGGCTCGGTGGCCACCCGCAGGACGGGCCGCTCCGTCTGGCCGGCGAGCCGCAGGACCGCGTAGTCCAGGTCCGCGTCCGCGGCGAGCAGGCCTTCCGCGGCCGCCTCCTCGGTCTCCGTCCCGTCGGCGCCGTAGTCGAAGCGGGAGCGGGAGTTCCTGGCCTGGAGCTCCAGGTCCGCCGGGTCCACGACGGCCGGGCCGGCGGCCGTGCGGGTCCGGGCGGTCACCACGTGGTGGTTGGTGATCAGCAGGCCCGGGGCGATCAGCCAGCCCGTCCCCGAGTGCGGGTAGCCGTTCGGCTGGAGCGGGGCGCCGCCCTGGAACGGGGGCACCTTGATCCGGGCCACCGAGGCGCCCGCGAGGACACCGCCCGGCAGGAACTCGAAGGGCACGGTGTCGTCGAGGAAGACGACCTCCTCCTTGGTCTCCCCGGCAGGCCCGGGCGCCGGCACGTCGGGCTCGCCCGCCGAGTCGCGCACCACCACGTCCAGGGCGCGCTGGAACACGGCCCGGGGGGCCGCCTGGGTGCTCTGGGCGACCGCGCTGCGGAGCCATGCCTCCAGCGGAACCGAGCCGTCGACCAGCCGCTCCACCTGGTTCATCTCGTTCAGGTCCGACTGCACCTGCAGACCGGGGGCGGCCAGGATCGGCAGCACCGCCCTGTAGCGGGGCAGGATGCCGCTGAGGAGCAGGGGCCGGACCCCGGGCTCGGTCAGGCCCGCGTCCAGGGCGGCCTCGTACAGCTTGAAGACCTCGTCCGAGGGGAGGTAGGCGTCGCTCATGCCGGCTCAGGCCGCTCGTGGGCCGTTCCTTTCCGCTGAGGTCGGCGGGCGGTCGGGCGGCCCCGGGGCCGCCGGCACGGGGGCCGCCGACGAGGGGTCTTCGCCTTCTTCGGACTCGTCTCCTCCTTCGGGCTCGCCGCCGGGCGCGGTGCCGGAGCCCATCGCGGCCGCCACGCCGGAGACGAGTTCACCGCTGGGGTCCCGCAGCACGAGCAGGCGCCGGGCGAGCTCGTCGAGGTAGCCGCGCTTGCGGGCCTCACGCAGGTCCCCGGCCGTGCTCGCGTGCTCGGCGGCCACGGGGTCGGTCGCGTCCCGCAGGATCTCCCTCAGGGCCGGGCCCAGCTCGGGCTGCCGGGCGACGGCCTTGTTGATCCCTTCGGCAAGCGCGTCCAGAACGCTGTCGTCGGCCTCCGGCAGGCCCACGACCTGGAGGGTGTGGTCCAGGGCCGCCGGATCCTGCCCGGACACCCGGGCGGCGACGGTCCGGGCCAGGACCGGCTGTTCGGCCAAGGCCTCGTCGGGCAGCCGCCGCAGGTGCAGGGCGAGCCTGTCGTCGATCTCCGCGGTGCGGTCGGGGGAAGGCGCGACCCTGGCCCGGTCGAGCATGGCGCCCATCGCCTCGAAGTCCCGGCCGAGTGCGGTCGCGATGGCCTCCGCCTCCGCGAAGTCGTGTTCGGCCTCCCGCGGGTCGCCGTCCTCCTCGGCGAGACGCCCGGACAGCAGCAGCAGTTCGAGCTGGGCATCGGCGTCGCGGGCCTCCTCCGCGAGGTCCGCGGCGTCCTCGGCCACGGCCCTGGCCTCCTTGAGCCGCCCGCTGCGCTCCAGGGTGGTGACGAGCAGCGGGTACAGGGGGCTGCCCGGGGTCCAGGGGCGGCGCTCCGCGAGCCTGGCCGCGGCCTGCTCGGTCAGGCCCTGCTTGAGCAGGTCGTCGACTTCCTGGGCGGTGATCCGCTCCCAGTCCTCCGGGTCGGCGTCGCGCAGCACCCCGTCGGGGGTGTGGCCGCCGAGGTGCCCGCTCAGGAACGCGGCCGACCGGGGAGCCATGTCCTGGATCGCGTTGCCGAGGTGGCGTTCGACGCCGCGCTCCCAGCGCTCGTCCACGGCGCGCGGGTTCTCGCCCAGGCGCAGCCGGTGGTATATCTCCTCGGCGCGCGCCGCCGGCCCCTCGCGGGCCGCGTAGTATTCCACGGCGCGCTGCGAGACGCTGCGCATGAGGCCGGTGCGTGCGGTGTCCGACAGCCGCAGCATGATGGAGCGCAGGTCGGAGCGGTGCCGCAGGGCGCCGGGGCCGGCCGGTTCCATCAGGTCGAGCCGGGCCAGCCCGCCGAACAGGCGGCGCGCCTCCTCGGCGGAGTCCACCGTCAGCCCGCAGGGCCCGGCGAGGACCTCCCGGACCAGCTCGGGGGTGATCGTCCGCAGGGCCAGGCCCGCCTGCGCGAGGGCGCGTACGTCCGGCTTGGCGATGCGCTTCAGGATGCGGCCGTACAGGGCACCCTGGACGATCATCCGGTCGACGTTGCGGTAGAAGCCCCGGCGCCGGGCGGGCAGGTTGTCCAGGTCCCCCAGGCTGTCCATCAGCTCGCCCAGCGAGCCGGTCTGCTGCTCCGCCACGGCCGCGTGCGCCGCCAGTTTCAGGCTGAGCGGGTGTCCGCCGACCCGCTCGGCCAGCCTGCGGGCCACCTCCGGGTTCCCGACGCCGACGGACGTCAGCAGTTCCACCGCCGCGTCCGGTTCGAGCTCGCCGAGGGCGATGACGCGCGGTTCGGCGGCCTGCGCCGGGTGGTTGACCGGGGCCCGGCCCGCGACGATCCAGCGCAGCCGCGGGTACGCCTCTTGAAGGGCCGCCCACATGGCCCACAGCCGGCCGAGGACCGGGTTCGCCCGGTACTGGGCCGCCTCGAAGGAGTCGACGGCGATCACCAGCGGCGGGCCGGCGGTGCCGGGCGGGATGCCCACGGCCTGCCGCACCAGGTCCGCGCCCTTGCGGACCAGGGCGGTCTCGCGTTCCCGCGCCAGCGTGTTGAACCGTTCGGCCGATGCGCGCCCTGCTCCCGAGCGGGTGGTGGACAGCTTGTACAGCTCGTCGACGGTGTTCTGCTCCTCCCGCTGGGTGCGGGCCGTCTCCTCGCACTCGCCGGCCAGCGCGTCGAACGCGGCGCGGTGGTCGGGGTATTGGATGCCGAGCTGCCGGGCCGCCTCCGCGATCAGGGTGACGGGCTCGTGGACCGAGAGGGTGGGCCGTTCGAAGTCGACGTAGGCGAAGGGGAAGCCGCCCGGGACGGCGTCGCGGATGTCCAGGAGGAACGTGGCGAGCAGGGTGCTCTTGCCGATGCCGGCGAGCCCGTGGATCAGCAGCGGAGGCTGTTCGACCGGGCCGCCCGTGTCGTCGAGTGCGTATGCCCGCAGCTCCTCCAACTCGGCGGCCCGGCCGCAGAAGGGGTCCCGCACGAGGTGGCGGAGCGGCTGGAGCAGACGGGCCCGTTCCAGCCGCCGCTGCACCTGCTCCGGGTCCGGGAGGCCGGTCGTCCCCGGGATCTGCGACAGCCACAGGACGGCCTGGAGGGTGTCGGCGAGCACGTCGGCGTCCTCGGCGGCATCGTCCGCGCCCTGGACCGGCGGACTGCCGCAGAGGTGGGCGAGGGCGATCCGTTCCGGGCCGGGCCCCTCGGGGACCAGGTCCAGGTTGGCCTCCAGGGCGCGGCGGGCCGCGTCGGGGCCCGCGAGGCCCCGCAGCGCCGCCTCGCGGACCTCCTCTTTCAGGGCCCAGCGGGGGGCGGGGCGCAGGGCCAGCACCGTGCAGTCCTGGACGAGCTCCAGCCGTGCCCCGCCGGTGGGTTCGGCCTCGCCCGGCAGCCGCAGCTTCGCCGGGTCGAAGCCGGTGAGCAGGCAGGCCGCCTCGCGGTAGGCGCGGCCGGTGGTGTCCGGGACGGGCGCGGGCGGCTGCGGTCCGGTCCCGGCGAGCAGTTGCTCGTGCAGCCGGGCGGCGAAGTCCTCGCCGGGGGGCAGCGAGCGGTGGGTCCGGACGGCCGTCTCGGCCGCCTCGCACAGTCTGCGCATGTAGCTGCCCTCGCCCGGCGCCCGTGCGGCGTCCAGGACCGCCGTGGCGGCCGTCTCGACCAGGGCGGTGAGCTCGTCCCCGTCGTCCGTGGCCGGCGGGTCCGCGAAGAACTGCCGGAAGAACGCCTCGACATCGTCGGGGCCGGCGGTGCGGGCCGTGTCCCGGCACACGTTCTTGCGGACGTCGTGCGGCAGCTGGGGCATGGTCGGCCCGTAGCCGAGCAGCACCAGGCGGGGCACGGTCTCGTCCGGCCCGGGGGCGGAGTCGAAGATGGCCAGGGCCAGTCGGCCGATGCAGTCCCAGACGTCGGAGTTGGCGTCGAGGCGGTCGCAGTCGTCGAGGACGAACCACAGCCGCTCCGGCACCGTCGTGGCGCGGGCGACGACCTCGTGGACGGCGTCGTCCAGCCAGGACTGTGGATCGTTCAACTGTGCCGTGTTCAACGGCGATACCGGATCGCGCCGGTCCAGGACGAACCCGGCCAGCCGCCGGACCACCTGCGCGGCGGTCGAGGTCTGCGACAGGGTGATGCGCACCGGGCGGAAGCCGCAGTGCTGGCCCAGGTACCGGATGAAGTTGTACGTGTACGAGCGGCCGCTGTCCGGTTCCCCGTCGACGGCCAGCACGGTCATGTCGGGGTCGGCGAGGAACTCCCTGAGCCGCTCGCGCAGGTCCGCGCGGTCGACGAACACCTCGGCGCCGCTTCGGAGCACCCCGGCGAGGAAGGGGTCCTGGTCCGAGACGTGGACCCGCCGGTCCTCCTCCAGCCGGGCCAGGAACTCCCCCGCCTTCTCGATGTCCGGCAGGGGCACCAGTTCGGGCAGGGTGACCAGGACACCGAGCAGGAACACCTGCGAGTCGATGGTTCTGCGCGACGCGCGGACGAGGTTCTCCGCGTTCACCTGGGCCCGCTGGGTCAGGTCCAGGGAGCCCACGAACCTCGGGGAGAACCCGCACCCGGTCAGCCGGTTGTGGGGGTCCGGGGTGTCGAGGAGGTGGTCCCGCACCCAGTCGGTGACCAGGATCCATTCCGTATCCCTGAGCGGCATACCGCACCTACCCGGCCGCCCGCACGGGGCAGCACACGGATCGACTGGTGATACCTGTCATGGTTTCATCCTGTTTGTTACGTCGCAAGGCCGCCGAACAGGGCGCGGACGGGCTCCCGGACCGGTCCGGTCGCGAGGTATTCGCGGGCCCCGTGGTGGTTGCTGCTGGTGTTGAGGACCAGGTGGTCCGAGACGAGGTGCACCGGGGCGTACTCGGGGCGCAGGGTGTGGTCCAGCGCCACCACGTCCCGCAGGTCCGAGGCGTTGCACCACAGGGCGACCCCGTCGGGGACCGAGGGCGGCCCGGCCAGCGCGTCCTGGATCTCGGTGACCGCGAGCGGCGAGCCGATGGTCACGAACAGGTCGACGCTGCGCGGTTCCTCGGCCAGGACCTCGTAGGCGGCGATGCTGCCGAGGCTGTGGCCCACGACGACCAGCGGTCCGCCGGCGCCGGCGCCTTCCCGGGCCTCGTCGAGGGCCTGGCGGACCACGTCGCGGATGGCCGGTCCGGCGCCGCCGAAGAAGTAGGCGTGGACGTCCTTGAAGGTGTGTTTGACCAGCAGCCGGAACAGCGCCGTGCGGGCGAACGCGGGCAGCGGGAGGGCTTCCGGCCCGCCGACCGCACCGCCGGCCGCGCCTGCGGGCCGGCCCCCGTCCTGGGCGAGCGCCTCGGCGAGGTAGCCCATGTGCCGCAGCCAGCCGGCCAGGGGCTCGTCCGCCCCGGCCGCGGCTCCCGCCGCGGGGGTGCCTTCGGCGGGCCCGGCGCGCTCCGCCGTGTCGGCGCGGGCCTCGGCGAGGGTCCGCGCCACGAACTCCTCGGTCGCCTCCACGGCCGGTGCGACCGACTCCTCGGTCTCCTCGACCGGTACCGCACCGCCGTCGAGGGGGTCGGCCCGGCCGTCGGGCAGCGGAACCGGATGGAGCAGCGGTGCCCAGTGGGCCATGCGCGAGGCACTGCCCATGCCGACGCCGAAGAGCGCCTTGTCCCACTGGGACTTGAGCACCTCTTCGCGCGGCTTGTTCCCGTTGCCGTGGACGTAGACGATGCGGGGTTCCATTGCGCCTCCCGCGCCGGAGCACGGATGCCGGTCACCGCCAGTATTGGCCGGTCAACGGGAGCCCGCCAGTTGGTCCCGGCCCGATCGGGGGTCGCTGCGCGCCCCCGGGTTCGGCCGCCCTCCCGCCGCGGAACCCATCCCCGCGGTATCCCCATCCCCGCCCCGAGGAGGACCCCATGCCCGCAGGCGTGTCCATCCACATCGGACTCAACCAGGTCGACCCCGCCAAGTACAACGGCTGGGACGGACAGCTCATGGCGTGCGAGAACGACGCCCGCGACATGGCGGCGCTGGCCCGCACCGCCGGATTCCGGGACAAGGTCCTGCTCACCGAACAGGGCACCGTCGGCAACATCACCGCCGAGCTGCGCAAGGCCGCCGAGAAGCTCGAGGACGGCGACATCCTGCTGTTCACCTACTCCGGCCACGGCGGCCAGATGCCCGACACCGGGGGCGACGAACCGGACGAGCTCGACGAGACCCTGGTGTTCTACGACCGCGAGTTCCTCGACGACGAGCTGAAGCGCGAGTTCCGCCGCTTCTCCTCCGGGGTCCGCATCTTCGCCCTGCTCGACTGCTGCCACAGCGGCACCGCCACGGAAGTCCCGGGCTCCGGCGACGGGAACGGCGGGGCGGCACCCCGGGTGATGCCCGTGCTGCGCCAGCAGCAGGTGTTCGAGCAGAACAAGGAGTTCTACCAGAGCCTCCAGCGCGAGCTGAGGCACGAGGGCAACGGCGCGGCACACGGCAGCGTGCTCATCTCCGCCTGCCAGGACGACCAGGTCGCGATGGACGGCAGCGCGAACGGCGCGTTCACCGGGGCCCTGCTGCGCGTGTGGGACCAAGGCGCCTTCAACGGCGCCTACCAGGACTTCCACCGCAGCATCAAGGACCGGCTGCCGCGTTCGCAGGTACCGAACTTCCACACGACGGGCAGCCCGTCGGCCGAGTTCCTCGCCGAGCGGCCCTTCACCGTCTGAACCGGGGAACAGCGAGAGGCGCGCAGCAGGAGCAGGAACCGCCGGGTGACCTTCCGGGCAGCCCGTCGTTGAACACGGCGGTCAAGCGAAGTGCACCCGCGAAGTCCCGGGCCCCCGCGGGGGTCCGGGACTTCGTGCGTCCCGGTCCTCTCCGGCACCTCCTCCGCCGACAGCCGACCACCGCCGCGGCCGCGGCCGCGGACCCCGCCGGCGCCGGCCGGCTCAGCGGCACCGCAGGGCGGTCGCCAACTGGGCCCGGGAGCGGACCTCCAGCTTCTGGTAGATCCGCGTCAGCCGGGACTCGACGGTCTTGACGCTGACGAACAGCTTGGCGGCCGCCTCCTGGTTGCTGGCCCCCTCGGCCACCAGCAGCGCCAGCCGGGCCTCCGCCTCGGTCAGCGCGGCCAGCGCCACCGCCGGGCCCGCCTCCGCGGGCACCGGCTCCCGCCCCTCGCCGGCCAGTTCCGCCCACGGCTTCGCCCCGGCCCGCGCGAACACCTCGGCCGCCGTGCGGAGCGCAGTGCGGGCGGAGGCCCGGCGCCGGCGCCGCCGCTCCACCCGGGCCAGGGCGAGCAGCGTACGGCCCCGCTCCACGGGCAGCCCGAGCGCATCGAAGCGGGCGGCGGTGTCCCGCAGGAGGTCCACCGCCGCGCCGGCGTCGCCGTGCGCGGACAGGACCAGCCCGCGGGCCCGGTCGAGGGCGGCGAGCACCGGGGCGCGGCCGAGGGCGGCGGCGACCGCCCGGACCTCGTCGATCAGCTCCGCGGCCTCATCGGGCGCGTCGGCGGCGACGAGGGCCTCGGCCAGTTCCCCGTGCCAGCGCAGGACGGAGGGGTCCACGACCTGCTGGGCGGCCTCCAGTTCAGCGACCCGGCGCAGGGTGGCGACGGCCTTCGCGGCCTCCCCCGTCGCCAGCTCGACCAGGCCGAGCGCGTACAGGCTGCGCGAGAGGAACACCTGGTCGCGCTCCTCCTCCGAGGCCTGGATGCCGCGGCGGGCGTACGCGGCGGCGCGGGCGAAGCCGCCGCCCAGGGCCTCGGCCATGGCGGCGACGTACCAGGCGGGGCCGGGCGAGAGGCCCGCCTCGATGGTGAGTTCCAGGGCGCGGCGGGCGTGCGCGGAGGCGACCCGGCAGCGGCCGCTGCGCTGTTCGGCCTCGGTGAGGCTGCGCAGCACCTCGAAGACGTCCTCGGCGGAACCGGTGCGCTGGACGGCGGGCAGCAGGACGAGGAGCTGGCGGCGGGCGTCGTCGAGCCGGTCGTCGAAGAGGGCGTGGCGGACGGCCAGGTACTGCGGTGCGTTGCGCATGCCGAGGGGTACCTCGGGAGCGGGCAGGGCGAGGGCTTCGGCGAGGATGTCCTCGGCGTCCGGGTCGCCGAGGATGCGGCCCATGCGGGCCCGGACGGTGAGGGCCATGGCCTCGGCGGTCGTGTCGCCGCCCAGGGCGGCGAGCCGGCCGGCCTCGGCGGCGGCGTCGCGGGAGCGTACGGGGTCGCCGTCGCTGAGGTTGTGCTTCCAGGCGATGCGGAGCTGGACGGCGGCCTGCAGGGCGGGGTCGCCGTCGGCCTCGTCCATGGCGTGGGCGAAGGTCTCGTCGAGGGTGCCCAGTGCCTGGCCGGCGGCGTCGATGACGGCCAGGCGGGAGCGGACCCGGTCGGAGGGGGAGGCGTCCCGGGCGAGTACGGCCCGGGTGGCGCGGCGGGCGAGGTCGGCGCGGCCGGCCCAGCCGGCGTCCTCGGCGGCGGCGACCAGGCGGGCCAGTTCGTCCCCGGGCCGGTCGGTGGGCGTCCGCTCGGCGGCGAGCAGGCCGAGCTCGGCGGCGAGGGCGCGCTGGCCGCGGCGCCGGCAGGCGGCCGCGGCCCGGGTGATCTCGGCGGCGAGCCACTCGTCGGGGGCGTCGACGGCCAGTGCCCGGTGGCGTACGGCCTGGACGGGGTCGTCGACGGCGGCGGCGAGCGCGGCGTGTCCGGCGGCGCGCTCGGGCCAGCCGGCGTCGGCGGCGAGGGCCATGGGCAGGGCGCCCGCGGTGAAGGCGACCGCGCCGTCCTCCCCGACGGTGACGAGCGCGGCCCGTTCGGCCTCGGCGAGCTCGGCCTCGGCGTCGGGCCGGCCGGCGCGGCGCAGCAGGGCGGTGGTGGGGCGGGCGGCGAGGGCGGCGAGCAGCAGGGTGCGGCGGGCCTCGGCGGGTGCCTCGGCGAGGAGCCGGCGGGCGACCTCGCGGGCCTGGCCGGACAGGGGCAGGGTGTCGGCGTGGTGGGCGCTGCCGTCGCGGTTCCCGGCGGCTTCGGCGAGGGAGCGGCCGAGGGCGAGGGCGAGGCGGGGGTTGCCGCCGCTGGCCTGGTGGACGCGGCCGGCGATGCGGGCGGGCAGGCCGCGGCCGACGAGGAGTTCGGCGACCTCGTCGGCGCCGAGCGGGGGGATGCGTATCGCGGGGGTGCCGGGGCCGCACAGGGGCTCGGCGACCGGGGTGCCGCCCTGGACGCACTCGGCGACCAGGACCCGGACCTCGGGCGGGGTCAGGCGCAGGGCGAAGCGGAGCAGGTCGGTGCTCTCCGTGTCGAGCCACTGGGCGTTGTCGAGGACGAGGAGGACGGGGCTGCGCCCGGCGAGGGTGCGGAGCACCTCGACGACGGCGAGGCGCAGGGCGACGTGGTCGCGGCCGGCGCGCGGGGTGTCGGTCTCGCGGCGCAGGAGGGCGATGGCGGTGCGCTGGGGTCCGGAGAGCCGTGCCAGGGCGGCGCAGGGGACGGAGGCGAGGAGGGCTGCGGCGGAGGCCTCGGGGATCCACCGGTCGGCGGCTTCGGGGGCGAGGGTGAGCACGGTCTCGAGGCGGGCCTCGGCGGCGGCCGCGACGGCGCCGGCCAGCTCGGTCTTGCCCGCGCCGGCGGGTCCGGTGATCAGGGCGCGCCCGTGCACGGTCAGGGCGTGTTCGACCGCCTTGACCAGTTCACCGTGTCCGACCGTCGTGTCGGCCCGCCCCGTCGGAGCCACCACGTACCGCCACCCGCCCTTCACTCCCCTGTGGCTTTCCTGTGAGAGGCGAGAATACGAGGTCGGGTGCCGTGTGGACACGGATTGTGACGCAGAATTCAGTCGGGCGGAACAAAAGCACCGCGGAGCTGCCGCACCGTTGGGTTCGGCAGCTCCGCAGGGTTTCACCATCCGGACTTATCGGTCCGGACCGGCCGTCTCTCAGAACACGAGGTTCCAGGAGTCGATGTAGCCGGTGTCGCCGGCGGCGTTGTCGTTGACCCGGAGCTTCCAGGTGCCGTTCGCGACCTCGGAGGAGGCGTTGACGGTGTACTGCTGGTTGATGTTGGCGGTGCTGCCGCCGGCCCGGTTGTGCAGGGTGTAGACGGAGCCGTCCGGCGCGACCAGGTCGACCTTCAGGTCACCGATGTAGCTGTGCTTGATGTCGACGCCCACCTTGAGGGTGGCCGGGGCGTTGCCGGTCACACCGCTGACGGTGATCGGGCTCTCCACGGTCGCGTTGTCGCTGATCGTGTAGTTGATGGTGTTCTCGAGGGCCGGGGTGGTCGGCGTCGAGGTCACGGCGTTGACGGTGGCGGCGGCGTCGGCGAGGCCGCTGCCGCAGCCGCCGGTGCAGGTGCCGGCCAGCGGGCGGGCGTTGGCCTTGATGGCCGTCTCGACCTGCGCCGGGGTCAGCGAGGGCTTGGCGGAGACCATGAGCGCGGCGAGGCCCGCGACGTGCGGGGCGGCCATGCTGGTGCCCTGGTAGGGCTCGTAGTTCTCACTGCCCGGGGTGGTGGCGCCCGTGTTCAGCGTGGAGAGGATGCCGTTCTCGGGGGTGGTGATGGTGCCCGGCGTGTCGGTGGCGCGGCGGGTCTCACCGCCCGGGGCGGCGATGTCGACCTTCGCTCCGTAGTTGGAGTAGAAGGAGCGGTCGCCGGTGCGGTTGCTGGCGGCCACGGTGATGACGTTGTTGCAGCTGGCGGGCGAGAAGCCGGCGGCGTCCGCGTTGCTGTTGCCGGCGGCCACGACGACGGTGGTGCCGCGGGCGACGGCCGCGTTGATCGCGTTCTGGTAGCTGGTGGTGCAGGCGCCGGAGCCGCCGAGGCTCATGTTGATGACCTTGGCCGGGGTGGCGTTGGCCGGGATGCCCGCGACGGTGCCGCCGGAGGCCCAGGTGATGGCGTCGACGATGTCCGAGGTGGCGCCGCCGCACTTGCCGAGGACGCGGATGGGCTGGATCTTCGCGTTGTACGCGACGCCCGCGACACCCTTGGAGTTGTTCGTGGCCGCGGCGATGGTGCCCGCGACGTGGGTGCCGTGCCAGGAGGAGTCGCTGGCCTTGGAGCCGGTGCCGCACTCGCCGGCGGCGCTCCAGTCGCCCTGGTCGGCCGGGTTGCTGTCGCGGCCGTTGCCGTCGCGGGCGGCGGTGGAGCTGCTGATGAAGTCGTAGCCGGCGACGACGTTCGCGGCGAGGTCGGAGTGGGCGACGTAGCCGGTGTCGATCACGGCGACGGTGACGCCGGAGCCGGTGGTCTTGTCCCAGGCCGCAGGAACGTTCATGCCGGCGGTGGGCTCGAAGAGGTCCCACTGCTTGGCGTAGTCGGTGTCGTTCGGGAGGGCCATCGCGTAGGCGCGGCTGTCCGGCTCGACGTAGGCGACGTCCGGGTCGCTGCGGAACTGGGCCATCAGGTCGGCCGCGTCCTTCGGGGCGGTGGCCCCGCCGAGGCTGACGAGGGCGGCGCCGGTACCGAGGCGGCGGTCGAACGTGGCCGTCTTGCCGGCCTTCTTGCCCTTGGCGGCGGCGTCGTCCGCGGCGGCCTTGTTGGAACTGGCCTCGGAGGCGGTCGACTTGTAGCCGACGATCAGGTTCTCCACCGGCGCGCCGGCCGGGGCGGCGGGCGCGCCGGGGGCCGGGAGAGCAGCGGCGGCGGACGGGGCCGGCGCGGGCTCCGCGCCGGGCAGGGCCACGGAGGCGGTGGCGGAGCCGGCAAGCATGGTGACGGACATCGCCACCACGGATATCAGCCTGCGTCGCGTTGAGTGCACGGTGTTCCCTTTCGCGGGCCGTTTCCGGGCAGGCCGGAGCGGCCGGTCGGGCTGTGTGGGAGGTGGTTCGGCGACTACGGGGGCCGGGGCGGGCTGGTCACTTCCGCTCCGGCCACCGCTGCTCGCCGCGTTGCTCCGGCCGCATCGGCGGGGCGGGGGCAACGGCGGTGCGGGCGATCGACCCTGCCGCACGGCTTCGCACCATGTGGGGTTGGGGCGGGGGCCTTTCGGGGGGAAGATCGCCGGTGGGCAGACAGTAGGCAACGCGGGGATGAACGCGATACGGGGAAAACCCTTGTCCACCCCCTGTAGACCCGTGCGTACCCTAGTGCACGGGGTGCAGCCTGCGGAAATGGGTCCAGCTGGTCTCGTTCGGCGCGGACCATTCCTCCGGGGCCCGGGCGTACTCGGGGTGGTGGTCCGCGATGTACGCACGGGTCCGCTCCGGGACTTCGGCGTAGCCGGCGAGCTTGCGCCCCCGGCAGTGGAAGGCCAGCCCGCCCGGCCGCTGCCCCTGTTCCATCCAGGGCAGCCAGGGGGACATGCGCATCCAGGACATGGTGCACGGCACGCTGGGGGCGTCGGTGGTGAGCACCGCCTCGGGGGCGAAGAACTGGAAGAGCTCCAGGGCCCGGTAGGTGTCGCCGGAGGAGTGGCGCGGGTAGTCGGCGACGGGCAGCGGCGAGGGGTAGGCGAGCGGGATCTCCAGGCTGAAGCAGACCTGGTCGCCGAGCCGGGTGAGCGGGATCGGGAACGGGCGCAGCCGGAGGTTCGCCGGGTCGTTCCAGACGTGGACGACCTGCTTCCCCTCCCACTTGTCCAGAATGTCGCGAGTGTCGGGATCGAGGTAGAACGCGGCTTCCCTGGAGAGGAGTTGGTACCCGCCCGCCTCCTCGTCCGCCACGAGCCGGGAGGCATTGAGGCCCTCGAAGCCGAACAGGCGCCGGTAGGGCTCGTCCGGGGCCCAGGAGTGGACGTCCCCGGACCAGTGGAAGACCACCTCGGCGCCGTCGAGGGAGGCGCGGGTGCGGGCGAAGGCGTGCAGAAGCTCATCCGGTGTCATCCGCGTACTGTGCGGGGCGGTCCGCGGCCCGGGCAAGAGGGCACGGCGCCGACGGGCGGCCGGCATGCGGATGCCAGGTTGACGCTGCGGCAGGCAGCGGCAACCGTGGCCCGCATGGGGAAAAGCAAAGAGCGGAGCCTGCTCACCCTGCTGGTCTGCCTGGTGCTGGGCGTCGGGCTGCTCGCGGCCGTACTGGGGGCGTCACATCTCGGCGGCCCGCGGCAGGCGGCCGCGGACGGCGCGGGCGACTTCGTGGACCTGCGGGAGGTGCCGCCCGGGCCCGCCGAGCCGCCTCCGGCCGGGCCGGACGCCTCGACGGGCACGGTCACGGTGGACTGCGGCCGCAACGAGGAGCGCCACTTCAACGAGGACAACCTGGTCGTCTCCCCGGGGCTGCGCTCGGGCGCGCACCACACCCACGCGTACGTGGGGAACCTGTCCACGGACGCGCAGTCGACCGACGCCTCGCTCGCCGCCGCCGCGACCAGCTGCCGCGGCGGCGACCGGTCCACGTACTACTGGCCGGTCCTGCGCCGCCCGGACCGGACGGGCACCCGCCCGCACGAGCGGTCGGCCGGCCACGGCAACACGGGCGGGATCCTGCCGGAGGCCTCGGTGTCCGTGGAGTTCCACGGGAACCCGGCGGGCAAGGTCGTGCCGATGCCGCGCTTCCTGCGCGCGGTGACCGGCGACGCCGTGGCCGGTACCGCGCGCAGCGACGCCGACGTCCGGGCCCGGTGGGGGTGTTCCGGCCTGCCCGACCGGTCCACCACCCGCTACCCGCGCTGCTCCGGCGGCGACCTGGTCACGCGCACCCTCGTCTTTCCCAGCTGCTGGAACGGGCTCGACGGGGACAGTCCGAACCACCGCTCGCACCTGGTCTTCCCCGCCGCGAACGGCGTGTGCCCCAAGGACACCTTCCCCGTTCCGCAGCTGCGCGTCCGCCTGGCGTACGACGTGCCGCCCGGGGCGCCCCTCGCCGTCGACTCCTTCCCCGAGCAGAGGCACAGCCCGCGCACGGACCACGCCATGTTCGTCAACGCGATGACGGACGGGCAGATGGCCGCGGTCGTGGACTGCCTCAACGAGGGCCGCGCCTGCCGCACGTGAGGGTCCGCCGGCTGTGGCGCAGCTCACATGAACCGCTTCCCGTCGCCCCGCGTGTTCTGACCGCACGGCTCGGCGAGGAAGACGGAGAGAAGGTGCGATGGCCGGACCACTGTGGCCCCGTACGCGGCGGGGCTCGACCGACGAGGCCTTGATCAGGTCGGTCTACGAGGAGCACGGCCACGCCCTGCTGGCGTACGCCACCCGGCTGACCGGGGACCGGGCGACCGCCGAGGACGTCGTCCAGGAGACCCTCATCCGGGCCTGGCGGCATTCGGAGGCGCTGGTCAACGGGAAGGGCTCGGTGCGCGGCTGGCTGCTGACGGTCGCCCGCAACATCATCACCGACCGCTACCGGGCCAAGGCCGCCCGCCCGCAGGAGGTCTCCGGCGAGGCCGCCGCTCCCCCGGTCGAGGTGGACCACGCCGACTCGGTCGTGGACACCATGACCGTGCTCGGGGCGCTCGACCAGCTGTCCCCGGAACACCGGGACGTGCTGAAGGAGTTGTACTACCGGCAGCTCAGCGTGGCCGAGGCGGCCGACAGCCTCGGCATCCCGGCCGGTACGGTCAAATCACGCTCGCACTACGCGCTCAAGGCCTTGCGCGAGGTGTTCAGGCAAAACGGCGCCAAGGAGGGCAATCGAATGGGCAGGCCGCCCCAGCAGCCCGCCGGACTGCGGGAGGTGGTGGCATGAACCGGCAGCAACACGAGCACGAGGTGGAACTCCTCGGCCCGTACGTTCTCGGCGTCCTGGACGAGGAGGACGGCCGCCGGGTCGAGGCGCACGTGAGCGGCTGCGTGCGCTGCCGGGAGGAGGTGGCCGCATTGCGTGAGATGGAAGCGGCACTGGGCGAGGTGCCTCCGGAGGCGTTCCTCGACGGACCGCCGCAGGGCGGCGATCTGATGCTCCAGCGCACGCTGCGGCAGGTGCGGGGGGAGGCGGCCGCCGACCGGCGCCGCCGACTGGGCCTGGCCGGCCTGGCCGCGGCGGCCTCGCTGGCCGCGGTGTTCTGGGCCGGGGCCCAGCTGGGCGACGGTGACGGCCGGACCGTCGCCCAGCCGCCCGCGCCGGGCCCGGGGGTCACGGCGGCGCCCTCCCCGCCGCCGGCCGGGACCAGGGTGGCCTCCGCGACCGATGCGGGCACCGGGGCGCGGATGACCGTACGGGTCACCCCTGCCGCGAAGTGGGTCCGGGTGCACGCGGCCGTGACGGGGGTGCCGCCGGGCGAGCGGTGCCGGCTGGTCGTGGTGTCGCGGGACGGCAAGCGGAGCACGGCCGGCAGCTGGGTCGTGGGCAGCCAGGCGGGCGGCGAGGCGAAGGGCGCTGCGCTGGACGGTTCGGCGTGGGTGGATCCCGCGGACGTCCGCGAGGTCCTGGTCGAGAACGAGTCGGGCAGGACGTTCGTCTCGGTGCCGGTGCCTGCGGCCGCCTGACGCGGCGTTGCCCTCTTTCGGGGGAGCCCGGTCCGCCCGACGGCGGCCGGACTCCCCCGCATGCGTTTGCGGGGGGCGCGTGGAGTGCGGCTGCGGGTGCGTCGTGGCTGAGCGCGCAGTTCCCCGCGGACCGGACCGATCATCACATTGCGGTCCATGACATCCTGTGACGTCACAGCTCGCCGGACGTAATCGGCGGATGTCCGGCGACTACAGGGTGGGGAAGGTCCATGAGGCTCTGTTTCCTGGTGGAGGAGCACTACCGCCACGACGGAATGCCCAACGAGGTGATCCGGCAGCTGACCGCATGGGGACACCGGGTGGACGTCGTGCGGCCCGGCGGCTCGCTGCTGCACATGACCGAGCTGGTGGATTCCGGCGCGCACGACGCGTGGGTGCTGAAGACGGTGTCCGGCGGACCGGGGCTCACCCTGCTCGAGGCCGCGGCCGCGGCCGGGGCCACCACCGTCAACGACGCCCGGTCGATCCGGGGCGTACGGGACAAGGCGCTGGCCGCGGCCATCGGGCGCGCCGGGGGCCTGCCGATGCCGCCGACCTACGCGGCGGCCCGCCCGGACCTGCTGCGGGAGATACCGGCGGCGCAGTACCCGCTGGTCGTCAAGCCGGCGGACGGCAGCTCCGGCCGCGGGGTGCACCTGGTGCCCTCGCCGGAGCGGCTGGAGGCGCTGCTGCCCGCGCTCGCGGGCGAGGGCATGCTGATCGCCCAGCCATATGTGCCCAATCCGGGCACCGACGTGAAGGTGTACGCGGTCGGCGGCGAGCTGTTCGCGACGGAGCGCTGCTCCCCGCTGCACCCGGACCCGGCCGTGCGGGAGCGACGCGTCCCGCTGTCCGCGGAGGTGGCCGGGATCGCCGCGCAGGTGGGCGCGGTCTACGGGCTCGACCTGTACGGGGTGGACGTGCTGCTCGGCCCGGACGGGCCGGTGGTGGTCGACGTGAACGACTTCCCGAGCTTCCGCCAGGTCCCCGACGCCGCGGCCCGGGTGGCCCGCGCGGTGCTCGGCCTGGCCTCGCGGACGGGCGGTGCGGCCCCGGCCGCCGCACCGCTGTGCCCCCCGCGGCCCCGGGCGGTGCCCCTGCCGATTCCGGTGCAGGCCGCACGGGCGGGCGAGGCCGCACTGTGAGGATCTGCCTGATCACGCCGGAGCCGGACCATCCGCTGCTGGCCGCCGCGGCCGGCCTGCTGCGCACCGCCGGACACCGGGTGGAATCGGTGGATCCGGGGGCCGCGGCCGAGCCCCCCGCCCCGCCCCCGGCCGACGTGTACCTGCTGAAGTCGCGGACGCCGCAGGCCCTGGCCCTGGCGGGGGAGCTGGAGCGGCGGGGCGCGCCGGTGGTCAACTCGGCGGCGGCGACCGCGCTCTGCCAGGACCGTACGGCGATGGCGGAGCTGGCCGTACGGGCGGGGCTGCCGTTCGCGGCGACCCGCACCCACGACTCGCTCGGGGTCTGGGCGGCCTCGGGCGACCCGGTACCGGGCGGGCCCGTGGTGGTCAAGAGCCGCCACAGCCGCCGGCACGACCTGGTGGCCCGGGTCGACGACACGGCCCGGCTCCGGGAGCTGGCGGCGCGGTGGCCGCAGGAGCCGGTGGTGGTCCAGGGCTTCGCACCGAACAGCGGCTGGGACCACAAGCTGTGGGCCGTCGGCGGCCGGGTCTTCGCCGCCCTGCGCCGCTCGGAGCTCGCGCCGGAGGGCCGCGGCCCGGCCCTGCCGCTGGCCCTCCGCGAACTGCCGGACGGGTGGGAGCAGCTGGTGCTGCGGGTCGGCGAGGTGTTCGCGCTGGACGTGTACGGCGTGGACGTCATCGACACCGGGGGCGGCGCGCCGCTGGTCGTGGACGTGAACGCCTTCCCCGGGATCCGCGGCCAGGCCGGCGCCCCCGAGGCCCTCGCGGAACTGGCCCTCGCCCGCGCCGCCGGCCACCACGGCTGAGCCTCCCGCCACCGGCTGCCGCGGCCGAGCCCGCGCCGCGGGGCCGGCCGGGCGGCCGGGCGGCCGGCCGGAGCCGCCGATGCGGCACCTCGGACTGCAAGCCGGCCCCGCCGGCCGGCCTGCCGCGCGGGCGCCCCGGCCGCTCGGCGGTGGTCGGCCGGGCCCGGCATCCGGGGGGCGGAATCGGCGGCGTCGGGGCGTGTCGGCGGGGCGGGGCGGCCGGAGGGAGCCCAGGATCGGCGGATGGGCGTCGTACTGCCGGTCCTCTTCGCGCTGTTCGCGGCGCTCAGCAACGCGCTGGCCACGGTGCTTCAGCGGCGGGCGGCGCTGACCGTGCCGCAGAGCCAGGGGTTCCGGCCGGGGCTGGTCCTCGACCTGATGCGGCGGCCCGTGTGGGTCGCCGGGATCCTGGCCGTGATCGTGGCCGGGGCCGGGCAGGCCGCGGCGCTCGCCACCGGCGCGCTGGCGCTCGTACAGCCGCTGTTCGTGCTGGAGCTGCCGTTCGCGCTGCTGATCGCCTCGCTGCTGGTGCGGCAGCGCCTGCCGGGCGCGCTGTGGGCGGCCGTGGCGGCGGTGGTGTTCGGGCTCGGGCTGGCGCTGGCCGCGGCTGCGCCGACCGGGAACCTCACGCACGTCCCGCTCGACCGGTGGCTGACCGCCCTCGCCGCGTGCGCGGGCGCCGCGCTGGCCCTGGCGCTCGCCGGCCTGCGCCGGCCGGCGGGGCGGGCCCGCGCGGGCTGCCTGGGCGCGGCCACCGCCGTCTGCTACGCGCTCACGGCCGCCCTGATGAAGGATGCGGTTCCACTGCTCGCGGAGGGCGGGATCGGCGCCTTCCTGGCCGCCTGGCAGACGTACGCCTTCGCGGTGAGCGGCATCTGCGCGCTGCTGCTGCTCGAACACGCCATGCAGGGCGGCCCGCTGGTCGCCTCGCAGCCCGCGCTGACGCTGGGCGACGCCAGCGTCAGCATCGCGCTGGGGGTGGTCCTGTACGACGAGCAGCTGCGGTCTGGGGGTTGGCTCCTCCTCCAGCTGCTGGGCGTCGTCCTGATCTGTGCGGGTGTCCTCGCGCTGGCCCGGGCCGGCGTGGGCGGGCCCTGACCGGGTGCGCGCGCCCGGGCCCCCGGCACCGTACGGCGGCGCGGCACCGGCCGCGGACCGGGACCGGTGGGCGGGGGCGCGCCGGTCGCTGGTCGCGCTGGGGTCCCCTCGGTGAGCCGCGGCGTCGGTGGCGGGGCTGCGCTGGCGGGGACGGCACGTGCAGGTGGGCTGCTGCCGGCCGCGGCCGGGGAGACGATCCTGCCGATGGAGCGGGTGATCGGCCGGGAGTCGGAGGCCCTCGGCGGCCGCGGGATGGCCGCGCACGCGTACCCGCCGATGATGGAGCTGGTCCGGGCCGGGACGTTGCGCCCGGACCTGCCGGTCACGTCCACGATCCCGCTCGACGCGGCTCCCGCGGTCCTCGCGGCGACGGGTTCGGCACCGGGGCGCGGGGTGACGGTCATCCGGCCTCGGCGTCCGCCGGGCCCTGGGCTACGATCTGGCCCGCGATCCGATCGAGTGGATCGAACGACCGTTTTCCCGGGGGTGGGTGGTGGATGTGACGTCCCGCAGTGCTGCCGCGGCGCGCGCCGTGACAGGCGTACTGGTGGCCGGGCTGCTGGCCGGGGGCTGCTCCGGCGGCTCGGGCAAGGATCCGGCCGCGGACCGGCCCACCGGCACGGCGACGGCCCCGGCTTCACCGTCCGCCCCGGCCTCGCCGACGGCGACCGCGCCGGACCCGGCGCAGTCGCCCGCCCCTTCGGCGGCGGCGTCGCAGCCGGCCGACGTACCGGATCCGACGGAAACCCCCGCCCCGCGGCCCAAGACGAGCACCCGGCCGGGAACCCCGCAGATCCCGCAGAATCCCAACCGGGGTCCCACCCCGCCCCCGGCGCCGAAGCACACGCCGGTCCTGGACTGGACCCCGCCCCCGTTCGACCCGGGCGCCACGTACACGGTCCCGCCCCTCCCGAGGTGATCCGGCGCGCACACGGGGCTCTTGCCGCACCGCCGTGCCGGCACACGCCTCCGGCCGGCGGCGGCCCGGCCCGCCGCCGTGGGCGGCCGCCCACCGGGTCAGGCCGCCGTGACATGCGCTGCGGGTCGGCGGCCGGGCTCTGACCGCCCCGGCGGCAGGCCGGGGCGAGGGCACCTCGCAGCGGGCCCTGTGTCAGGCAGTGGCCGGGGGCCCGGCAGGTGCGTCGGCGGGGCGGCGGCGGAGCCAGAGGAAGGTGCCGGCCGCCAGCAGCACGAGCACGCCGCCCGTCGCCCACATCCAGGCCGGGAATCCGCCGACCACGAGCAGCTTGTCGTGGTAGACGGTCCGCCGGTACGGGGTGTCGGAGGCGGCGGCGCGCAGTTCGTGGTCGCCCGAGATGCGCCCGGGCTCCGGGAACTCCTGGTCGATCGCGGTGAGGAAGGTCTCCCGGCCGCCGGTGAGGGGGGCGAGGGAGTCCGTCCCGGGGACCCTGCCCGCGAAGGTGACCTCCGGTGCGGAGCCGCCGATCGGGGAGGCGGGCTCCATCCGGTGGTCGGCGAGTACGTACAGGCCCAGCGACTGGGGCGTCTTCGCCATCCGGGACAGCCGCATCGGGTAGACGAGCCGCTCGCTGTCGAAGCGGATCCGCAGCGGGTCGAGCGTGCCGTACAGGATCCCGCCCTGCTTCCGGGGGGCGAGGCGTACCGCGACGTACTCCCACTTCTGGTCCACGTACGGCTTGACCTCGGTGGCCAGGGTGTCGGGCATCGTGAACCCGTTGGACTCCAGCCACTGCCGCAGCGCGTCCGGGTCGGTGGCGGTCAGGCGCGCGACGTCGAAGTCGCCGAGCTGTTCGCGGCCGACGACGCCGACGGACGCCTCACCGCCGGCCGCCGGCGCCTCGGCTGCGGCCCCGTCGCGGGCGCCGGTGGAGAACGGCCAGTCCCCCGGGCGGGGGAAGAAGTAGTGCCGGGCCTTGTGCTCGGGCCGGGTCAGCCAGGCGAGGTCGCGGAACAGGTTCCCGTCGCCCAGCTCCACCGAGGCCCGGGTCGGCACCGGCATGATCCAGGCGGCCCGCCGGGCGTTCCCGCCGACCGTGAACCGCATCACGATGTCCTCGGTCCGGCCGTCCCAGCGCACGACGGAGGTTTCACGCGAGACGCCGATCCTGGTCGAGCCGTCAGGGACCATCGCCCCGCAGCCGCACGCGTACGCGGGGCTGATCAGCGATCCCAGCTGGGTCGCGAGCAGGAGCAGGAGCAGTGCTCCGATTCGGTTTCTCATCCACACGGGGTCTCAGACGACCGGCCGTCCGATCCGGTTCCGGCCGTGTGTTCGCCTTCCGTACGCCTCCTGCACCCCTCCGCGGGGCGTACGGGGCGGTACTGCGCGGGGGCCCCTGTCCCGCGCGCCGGGGGCATCCCCATACTGCTGCCATGAGAGGGAAGGAAGAGAAGCCGCGCAGCAGCCCGCTGGTGCCGGACCTGGTCGCGGCGGAGATCGCCCGGCACGACTGGGAATCGATCGTGTGCGGCTGCGGGCGCAGCGCCGGACACCTGGCGGACCAGCTGTGGGACGCGGCGGAGGGGCATCCGTCGGCCTACCGCGCGCTGGAGGGCCACGCCTTCCAGGCCGGGCAGCTGCGGCCGCCCGCCCCGGCGGTGTGCGGGGTGCTGATGGCCGTGTGGTCCGCGGGCCCGCCGCGGCTGGCGACCCGGGAGGCCCTGTTGTGGACCCTGCTGGCGCTGGCGAGCACGGAGGACGACGGGTCCCCGTACGAGGCCGGGCTGTACGGGCAGTGCGCGGCGTACATCCGCACGAACGTCGGCTCTTTGCGCCTGGAGGCGGTCACCCGGCCGGACACGGTGTCGGCCGCCTACGTGGACGGCATCCTCGAGCTCCTCGGCCTGGCCGCCTGACGGACGAGCACCCCGCCCCGGCCGCCCGGACCGGGCGGCTCAGGACGGGCGGCTCAGGACCGGGGTGCGTCCGGGTGCGCGGGGTGCTCGGGGCCGGGGTGCGCGGGGTGCTCGGGCGGTCAGGCCAGACGGCACTCCCGGAGGACGTCCAGGGTGACGTCCTCCAGGGAGCGCGCGAACGACCGCGCAGGCGATGCGGCGACGTCCAGCAGGGAGGGGACGACCAGGAGACCCCGCACCCCGCCGCCTCGGCCGAGGCGGCCCCGTCCGGGGAGTCCTCCACGGCCACGCAGGCCCGCGGTGCGGCGCCCAGCCGTGCGGCGGCCGCCCGGTAGGGCTCCGGGTGGGGCTTCGTCCGCGGGGTGTCGTCGGCGGACAGCGTGAAGGCGAACGGGACACCGGCCAGCGCGCCCCCGACCACCGAGTCGACCACGGCCCGCGGGGAGGCGCTGACCAGGGCGAAGGGCACCCCCTCCGCGGCGAGCGCCGGCACAGCTTCGGCGAGCTGAACAGCTTCGCCCAGTGGGCACAGGGGCTCGGCCAGGAGGTCACCAGCCGCTTCCTCGACCGCACCCGCCGCCCGGCCACCGCCGAGGAGGCGGAGCGGCTCGCACTGCGCCCGGGCAGCGGGATCCTGGCCGTGCTGCGGCTCCGGCTGCTGGACGGCCGGCCCGCCATGGTCGAGCGGACCGCGTACGCCGACTGGGTCGCGGCCGCGGTCGAGGCGCTGCCGGACGACTGCCGGTCCGTCATGGACAGCCTGGCCGCCGGCTCCGGGGTCGTGGCCCACTACGGCGGGCACCTCGTCGACGCGCTCCCGGCCGGCAGTGGGGACGCCCGGCTGCTGGGGATCCGCCGCGGAAGCCCGCTGCTGCGCCAGCGGCACGTCTCGGCCACGCAGACCGGGCGCCCGATCGAATGGTCCGACGACCGCTACCGGGCGGGCAGCGTCACCTTCAGCGTGAGCAACTCGGCGGCGGCGACGCCCCTGGAGCGCCGGACGGGCGACCTGTGAGCCGCCGGAGCCCCGGCCTGCTGCGGGCCGGGGTCCGCGGGGGCCGCCCGTCACTTCCGCAGCCCGGGTGTCGTTAGGGGCCGGGGGGTTGACTCTGGGGGCGAAGGGATGACGGGATGCGGCAGTTTCCTCTGGAGATGCACGGCATGGCACCCGGCCGGGTCGTCGAATGGCGGTTGCGGTCCACGGCAGCGGGGTCGGTGCCGGCCGCGGAGGGGGCGGGCAGAAGGGCCTCGTTCAACCAGGACAAGCACTTCACCGTCGCCGAGCAGAGCCGGGGGGCCGACGACCCCGTCGCGTCCTGGGTCGCGGTCACGTTCGAGGTCGCGGGGGCCCTGGACGAGCCGGCCATGACCCGGGCGCTGCTGGCGTTCGTACGGCGCCACGAGGTGCTGCGGTGCGAGTTCCGGCGGCTCTCCGGGGAGCTGGCCTGCGAGCCCATCGCCCCGGACGAACTCGCCCTGTCCACCGCCCCCGTGGCGGCCTTCGACACCACCGGGGCGCTGGTCGGCTTCCTGTCGGAGCGGTTCAAGCGGAGCATCGACACGCTGTCCTGGCCCCTGTTCACGATGGGCGCCGTCCTGCGCGAGGACTCCGCGACCGTCTACCTGGCCTTCGACCACATCGTCTGCGACGGCCTGTCGATGCCGATCGTGGTGCAGCAGGTGCAGGGCGCGTACGAGGCCCTGCGCCGCGGCGAGGACTTCGACGACGGCCCCGACCCGAGCTACCTCGACTTCGCGGAGGACCAGCGCCGCCGCTATGCCGCCTTCACCGCGGACGACGAACGCCTGGGCTACTGGAAGGAGTTCGTGGCGCACGGCGGCGGGGAGTTCTTCCCCCGGTTCCCGCTCGACCTCGGCGTGGAGCCGGGCCGCATGTACCCGATCGTCAACGAGGCCTCGCCGCTGCTGGACCACGGCGAGACCGAGGTATTCGACAAGGCGTGCCGGGCGGTGGACGGCAAGGCGTTCATGGGGGTGCTCGCCGCGGTCGCGGTCTGCCTGCGCGAGGCGGGCGGGCCCGGCGTGTACCGGGGGTTCATGCCGGTGAGCGAGCGCGGCCGGGACGGGTGGGCGCAGTCGGTGGGCTGGTTCGTCAACACCATGCCGATCGAGTTCGACGCCTCGCCCGGCCGGGACTTCGCCCAGGTGATGGCCGGGGTGCGGGCCGCGTTCGGCGAGATGACGAGCCACATCGACGTGCCGTTCGTCCGGGCGTGGCAGCTACTGGCGCCGGTGGAGTTCGCCGCCCGTTCGTGGCCGTACCCGGTCAACTTCTTCTCGTACATCGACACCCGCAAGTGCCCGGGCGCCGAGCGGCACGACGACTGGCGGCCCGCCTCGCACGTGTGGTCGGCGCGGGCCAACGGCGCCTGCTCCTGGTTCCAGCGGGACGCGTACGGACTGCACATGAACTCGATCTACGTGGACACCCCCGCGGCCCGCCGGACCATGGCCGGCTTCCAGGAGGCGCTGCGGCGCACGGTCCGCGAGATCGCCCGGCACGGCTCCTTCGGCCGGCCGCTCGCGCTGGCCGCGCCCCGCGGGCCGATCGGCGCGGCGCTCGGGGTGGACGGGCACGGGCCCGCCGCCCACCCCTGACGGATCCGGCGCCCGCCGCCCGCGGTCCGGCTCGGGTCCGGATGCGGGGCCGTGTCCCGTGTCGGGCGGTCATGGATCCCTCCGATACTGCCGAGTGCGGTCCGAACGGGTGAATCGCGCCCCGGCCCGTGCCTACGATCGCAGGGCCTGAATCCCCGCTCCCCCGGCGAGAGGACGCACCACCATGCCCCGCACCCCTTCCTCCCCCGCCCTGCTCGCCGGCCTGCTGGCCGCGGTGGGTGTGGCGCACGCGGTCGCGCCGAAGCCGTTCGACGCGATCGTCCCGCGTGCGCTGCCCGGCAGACCGCGGATGTGGACGTACGCGAGCGGCGCGGCGGAGCTGGCCGTCGCGGCCGGGGTCGCGCACCCGCGGACCCGGCGGGCGGCGGCGCTGGCCGCGGCCGCGCTGTTCGTCGGCGTGTTCCCGGCGAACGTGCAGATGGCCCTCGACGCACGGCACCGCTCGCCCGCCTGGCGGGCCGTCGTCATCGGGCGGCTGCCGCTCCAGATCCCGCTGGTGCTGTGGGCGCGGAGCGTGAGCCGGGGCGCCGCCGCCCGCTGACCCGCGGCCGAGGGTCAGCGGCTGTCGCCCGACCAGTCCCAGCGGTCGGGGTCGGCCGCGCGGCGGCGGTAGTGGGACCGGCCGCCGGCCCCGTAGCGGCCTATCTCGGTGGGGAGGGCTGCCTCCTCGGCGAGTTGGCGAGCACTCCAGCCCGTGACGTCGAGGAGGAGCCCGTCGAGGGGGCCGCCCACGAGCTCGCCGTAGCTGCGGCCGGGGCGCGGGCCCGGGTCGGGATCGTCGTGGTCGGCGCCGTACACCCGGCGGCGGAGCATCCTGTCGTCCATACCGCCAGCTTCACAGGCACCACTGACAATGCGGGGCGGGTGGGCGCATGGCCCATCTGGCCGAAACGGGTATGGGTGAGATAGGTGCCCCGGGCATGTAATGGGGTTCAGGCGAGACGGAATTCACGGAGCGCGCTTGCGAGGTGCTGCATGTCAGAGACCGTTGCCTTCCCCCAGGACCGAACCTGCCCCTACCACCCGCCGACCGCCTACGATCCCCTGCGCGCGAGCCGGCCGCTGTCCCGCGTGACCCTTTTCGACGGCCGGTCCGTGTGGGTGGTCACCGGGCACGCCGAGGCGCGGGCCCTGCTCTCCGACGGCCGGCTCTCCGCCGACCGCCAGAACGCCGCGTTCCCCGCCCCCACTCCGCGGTTCAAAGGCCTGCGTGACCGCCGCAGCGCGCTGCTCGGCGTGGACGACCCGGTGCACAACGTCCAGCGCAGGATGCTCATCCCGAGCTTCACCCTGAAACGGACGGCAGCCCTGCGGCCCCTTATCCAGGAGACCGTGGACCAGCTGATCGACGACATGGCCGCCCGCGGCCCGGGGGCCGAGCTGGTCGGCGCCTTCGCCCTGCCCGTGCCGTCGATGGTGATCTGCTCGCTGCTCGGAGTCCCGTACGAGGACCACGAGTTCTTCGAGGGGCAGTCGCGGCGGCTGCTGCGCGGGCCGGACATCGCCGACGTGGAGGACGCCCGCAGCCGCATCAACGCGTACCTGGCCGAGCTGATCGAGCGCAAGCGGACGGACCGCGGGGACGGCCTCTTGGACGAGCTGGTCGAACGGCGTCTGGAGACCGGCGAGACCGACGTCGACGAGCTGGTCTCGCTGGCCGCGATCCTGCTGATCGCGGGGCACGAGACCACGGCGAACATGATCTCGCTGGGCGCCTTCACCCTGCTGCGGCACCCGGAGCAGCTGGCCGAGCTGCGCGCCGACCCCTCGCTGATCGCGTCCGCCGTGGAGGAGCTGATGCGGTTCCTGTCGATCGTGGACGGCATGCTGCGGGTGACCACGGAGGACATCGAGATCGGCGGGGTGACGGTGCGGGCCGACGACGGGGTGGTCTTCTCCACCTCCGTCATCAACCGGGACGAGGGCGTCTTCGCGGAGCCCGACGTGCTGGACTGGCACCGCCCGGCGCGGCACCACGTCGCCTTCGGCTTCGGCATCCACCAGTGCCTGGGGCAGAACCTGGCCCGCGCCGAGATGGAGATCGCGCTCGGCACCCTCTTCGCGCGGCTGCCCGGGCTGCGCCTGGCGGCCGAGCCGGACCTGATCCCGTTCAAACCCGGCGACACCGTCCAGGGCATGGTCGAGCTCCCGGTGACGTGGTGAGCGGCGTGCCGTCGCGGCGCATCGCCGTCGGCATCGACACGGCCGTCTGCATCGGCGCCGGCCAGTGCGCCCTGACCGCCCCGGACGTCTTCACCCAGGACGACGACGGCTTCGGCCGGGTCCTGCCCGGGCGGGAGGACGGCCACGGCAGCCCCCTGCTGCGGGAGGCCGTGCGCGCCTGCCCGGTCTCGGCGGTCGCCCTGCGGGAGGTCTGACCGCACCGCCCGCCGCGCCGCGGAAGGCCGCGGTACGCCGCGGAAAGCCGTGGGCCCCGCCGGGTGGGCCGGCGGGGCTCAGGCCCGTCACGTCGGGCCGACACGTGAAGCAGGGCGGTCAGTCGAGGGGCATCACTTTCTCGGCCTGCGGACCCTTGGGGCCCTTGACGACCTCGTACTCGACCTTCTGGTTCTCCTCCAGCGCCCGGAAGCCGGACGTCTGGATGGCGGAGTAGTGGACGAACACGTCCGGGCCGCCGTCGTCCTGCTGGATGAAGCCGAACCCCTTCTCCGAGTTGAACCACTTCACGGTGCCTGTAGCCATCGGTACTGATCCTTCTCAACGTTCCACGCGGGCAGCACGTAAGGTGCCGCCATCCCGATCCTGCCCACCCGCCCCTGGGATCACACCCTCGTGCAGCCAACCGGGGACCCGTCGAACACCCGTCCGAGGAACGGAGGCGCAGCCCTCACCCGGACGTTTCCGCGCCGCCCTCCGCGGCGGCGGACAGTGCGGTGACGCCTCGGGGCCGGGGCGCCGGGGCCGCCGCCACGGCACGCCGGCCTCCGCTCATCCGGCAGCCCAGGCAGTCGGCGTGCCCGGTGCGGGCGACGCCGTCCCGCACCCGCCAGTCCCGTGCGGTGGCGGGCCGGGGCCCGCTCGACTTGCCCCAGCCGGCGAGGTGCAGCAGCCAGGTGACGACCGCGGCCGCGGCGACGAGGGCGAGGCCGAGCCAGATGCCCGGCGTCCAGCCCGCGCAGAGGGCCGCGCCGGCGCCGGCGGAGCCCAGTATCGCCAGGGTGGTGCCGGTCCAGCCGGCGACGGTGTGCCCGAGGTCGACGTCTCCGTGCGCGCTCATGGTTCTCCCGAAGTAGGCTCGCAGGCAGGAAGGCTTATCTCACGAGATAAACGTCTGATCAAGGAAGTATCTCGCGAGCTAAGTAACTTAGATGCTAAGGAGTCTCTCGGTGCAGGGCAAGCCCCGTCCCCCGGCCACGGCCGGGGAGGCGATCTCCCGTATGGACCACTACGTCGCCCTGGGCCTGATCGGCCAGCAGGAGGTGGCGCAGCTGCTCGGGCTGAACGTCACCGATCTGACCTGCCTGGGGCACGTCCTGGGAGCCGGGGACGAGCCGCTCTCGGCCGGCGACCTGGCCGCGCTGGCCAACCTCACCACCGGCGCGGTCACCGGCGTCCTCAACCGCCTGGAGCGCGCGGGATACGCGAAGCGGCAGCCCGACCCGGCCGACCGCCGCCGGGTCCGGGTGGTGGCCGACCCGGTGGCGGCCCAGCGGGTGGTGGCGGTGTACGAGCCCTTCTACGACCGGCTCGCCGCGCTGTTCGCCGAGTACTCCCCCGACGAGGTCGCCGTCATCGCCGACTGGTTCGCCCGCGCGACCACCGAGGCACGCGCACACCTGGACCGCCTCCGGTCCGGCGAGCTCGCCGCTGCGGCCCCCGAGGCCCTCGAAGCCCCCGAGGCCCCCGGCGGGCTGAGGCCGCCGATGATAAAATTCCCCTTTTCGTGTCCCACGGAAGGCTCTGCATGAGGAACCCGTCCCCCTACGGGCGTTTCGGCGTCAGGCCCGCCGCCAAGGCGGCCAAGGCAGCCCCCAAGGGCGGAGCCGGGAAGGGCAAGGGCGCCGGCGCGTCCGGCAAGGCGCCCCGGACCCCCGCCCTGCAGGGCGAGCTCGCCATGCCCGAGCCGCTCGGCACGGCGCTGCCGCCGGTGGAGGCGTTCGCCGAGCTCGACCTGCCCGTCGAGCTGCTGCGGACGATGGCCGAGTCCGGGGTGGAGAAGCCGTTCCCCATCCAGGCCGCCACCCTCCCCAATTCGCTGGCCGGCCGGGACATCCTGGGCCGCGGGCGGACCGGCTCGGGCAAGACGCTCGCGTTCGGCCTGGCCCTGCTCGCGCGCACCGCGGGCCGGAAGGCGGATCCGAAGCGGCCGCTTGCGCTGGTCCTCGTACCGACGCGCGAGCTGGCCCAGCAGGTGACCGAGGCGCTCACGCCGTACGCGCAGGCCCTCGGGCTGCGGATGGCCGCGGTGGTCGGCGGGCTGTCGATCGGCCGGCAGGTGAGCGCGCTGCGCACCGGCTCCGAGGTCGTGGTGGCGACTCCGGGCCGGCTGAGCGACCTGGTGGGACGGCGCGACGTCCACCTGGACCGGGTGCGGATCACGGTGCTCGACGAGGCCGACCAGATGTGCGACATGGGCTTCATGCCGCAGGTCACCGAGATCCTGGACCAGGTGCGCCCCGACGGGCAGCGGATGCTGTTCTCGGCCACCCTGGACCGCAACGTCGACCAGCTGGTGCGGACCTACCTGAAGGATCCGGTCTCCCACTCCGTGGACCCGTCCGCGGCCACGGTGACCACGATGGACCACCACGTCCTGCACATCCACGCCGCCGACAAGTACTCCGCGGCCACCGAGATCGCGGCCCGCGAGGGCCGGGTCCTGATGTTCCTGGACACCAAGCACGGCGTGGACCAGTTCGTGAAGCACCTGCGGGCCATGGGCGTACGGGCGGAGGGGCTGCACAGCGGCAAGTCCCAGCCGCAGCGCACCCGGACGCTCGCCCACTTCAAGGACGGAACGATCACGGTCCTCGTCGCGACGAACGTCGCCGCCCGCGGCATCCACATCGACGACCTCGACCTGGTCGTGAACGTGGACCCGCCGGCCGACCACAAGGACTACCTGCACCGCGGCGGGCGTACCGCCAGGGCGGGCGAGTCCGGCAAGGTCGTCACCCTCGTCACCCCGAACCAGCGGCGGGACGTCGTCCGGCTGATGGCGGACGCCCGGATCCGGCCCACCACCACCCAGGTCCGCTCCGGCGAGGCCGCGCTGCACCGGATCACCGGCGCCAAGGCCCCCTCCGGGGTGCCGCTGTCGGGCGCCGCGCCGACCGACGCGAAGGGCCGCCCGTCCGGCACCGAGCTCGGCTTCCGCGGCATCGGCAGCCGCCCGGGCCGCCCGGGCAAGGGCAAGGAGTCCCGCAAGACGGCGGAGGCCAGGGCCCTGGCCGAGGCACGCCGCGCGGCCCGCGTCCGCCGCGGCCGCTGACGCGGGGCGTACGCGGCCGCTGACGCGGGGCGCAACGGACATGCGTGAGGTGCGGACCCCGCCCCCGGGGCCCGCACCTCAGGCCGTCATGATGGCGATCAACGCCGCCGACGTCGCCGCTGGGCCACGATCGCGCGGGTGATCACCGGCGGGAGCAGGTCCTTCGCGAGCTCGCGCCAGGCGGCACCCGGACGGGGTGCGGGCTTCGGCGCAGGAGCGGGCGTGGGCGCGGGCGGAGCCGGCGGCTCGGGAGCCGGCCGCAGCGGCTTCGGGACCGCCGGCGGGACGGCCCCGTGGTCGCCGATGCGGACCAGCGGCTGGTCCGCCACCATCTCCACGCCGGTCCACAGGTCCGACCGGCCCTCGAGCCACTCGAGCAGCGCCGAGCGGTAGGGTTCCGGGTCGTCCCAGGTCGCGTACAGCTTCGCGCCGGACACGGCGATCAGCCGGAGGCCGTCGACCGCGACCGCGCCCCACGCGGCTGCGGCGACGCCGGGGCAGTGCTCGGAGCGGTAGTCGTCGAAGACGACGACCGCTCCCGGGGCGGCCACGACGCGGGAGGACGCGATGTCCTGGACGACGTGCTCGTACAGGTGCGAGGCGTCGATGTGGATGAAGCGGCAGCTCGCCGGGCGCACACGGTCCGCGACCACGAAGGTCGGGGCCTGGATGATCGTCGGCAGTTCCTCGTGGAACGCCCGGTAGTTCGTCTCGAACCCGATGCGGGTCAGCGTCGGGTACGAGCCCTGCATCTCCGCGAGGTTGGACTCGTCCGGCGCCGGCGAGTCGAACAGGTCGCAGACGGTGAACTCCTCGCCGTCCCGCAGGTACTGCCCGAGGAAGATCGCGCTCTTCCCCATGAACGCGCCGAGCTCCAGAAGGTCGCCCGGCTTCACCCCGTCCCTGTTCTGGTGGGTCAGGAACCAGTCGAAGAGCGCCTGGTCACAGTCCGAGAACCACCCCTTGACCTCGCCGTACGTGGTGGGAGCGGGCGCGGCCGGCTCGCCGTCGGGGGTGGTGACGGGAGCTTGCGAAACGTGCGACACGGAGTACAGCCTCCAGTGGTACGGCATCTGATCAACGCTGATACCCGGCCAGGTAGGCAGACCATAAACCGCGGGATGCCCGAATGACGAGACTCCTGTACAGGGCGATCAAATCCGCAGCCACCAATGCCCCGAATTGCCCCTTCCGCCCCGCTTCACGCCCGCGTTCGCACCCGGAGCCGGCGCCCCCACGGGACCGAGCCGCCCGGCAACAACTGCCGCTCCCGATCGGGGAGTACACCCCCCACCGGCCCCCCTCCCACCGCCTGCCGGCGGATTCCGCCGCCGCGGCCGGCACTGCCGAACGGGCGCCGGTCAGGCCGGGAGGGTGCTGCGGCGGAGGCGCTGGGCGGCGGCGTTGCGGACGCGCCGGGTGCGGGCCGAGCCCGCGAGCAGGGTGAGCGCCTCGTACGAGGTCAGCAGAACGGCCGCGGTGCGCTGGCACCAGTCCGAGGCGGCGGTGAGCTCCGCCTCCGACCACGGCTCGCCGCGGCCGATCGCCCTGAGCAGGGTCCACTCGCGCAGCCTGCGGGCGGGGAAGGCGCGGCCGCCGAGGACGGCGGCCATGGCGTCGGCCCAGCCGGGGAAGGCCGCATCGCCGAGGAGCTGGCTGGCGCGGCGGTCCAGGTGGGTGACCACCGCGCTGTCGGCCATCACCGGGTCGGGGTCGCGCAGCACGGCGGCCACGGCGTGTGCCTCGCCCGCGGCGCCCGCCGGCTCGGCGCGCCCCGCTGCGGGCGCGGCGGCGGCCAAGGCTTCGAGGTGGCGGGCGTAGCGCCAGCGCTCCGCCGGCTGCGCCGCTTCGGCCGGGCGTATCAGGTCCTCTTGTGTCCCCATGCAGCCCATTCCACACGACCGCCGGCGGGAGCCGGTGTGCAGGGTACCGCCGGGTCACACGGTCGGCTCCGGGCCGGGCCCGGCGCCGCCCTCCTCCGGCAGCGGGGCCCCCGTCTCCAGCAGGGTCTTGAGGCTGGAGGCGAGCATCGGCCAGGCCTCTGCGCACATGCCGATCAGCGTGCCGCCGGGTTCGAAGCCCTCGTGTCGGATCGTCAGCCGGGTGAGGGCGTCCCCGACGGGCTCGATCTCGTACGTCACCTTCGTGCGCGGCTGCGCGGCCAGTTCGGCCCGCAGCTCCTCGTCGACCCCGACCGTGGCCGCCCACTCCTCCGTGAAGGTGTGCCAGGTGTACGAGAGCCTGCGGTCCGGCACGCAGTCGAGGACCACCTGTTCGGGATCGCTGGTCCGGGTCCCGCGCTCCACCCACGCCATCTGCGAGCCGACCGCCCAGTCGGTCTCGAAGCTCAGGCCCCAGTACCGGCGGGTGAAGGCGGGGTCGGTCAGGGCTTCCCAGACGCGTGCGGGATCGGACAGGACGTAGACGGTGTAGGTGATCACGCTGTCGTTCATGCCCCCATGCTGCGGGACCGGGGGCCGCGCACCCGGGATTTCCCCGGCGGCGGCCCGGGCGGCGGTCCGGCTGCGTACGCGGGGCCTCCGGTGCCGCTCCCATGCCGGCCATACCGACTTATTACCTTGTTACGCCGTCCCTGGTATGTTCGCGGCGCGGACTGTCGGGATGAAACCCGCCGGTCCGACCACGTGAAAACACCGGCCCCGGCCGGGACAGATGGAGAGGCAAGCACAGGCATGCGAGTGGCCGGCGCTTCCCGTCCGCGCAACGGTGCCGGACCGGGACGCCTGACCGGGGTCGACGCCGTCCGCGGACTCGCCGTCCTCGGCATGTTCGCCGTTCACGTCGGCCCGGGCCCGCAGCCCGAGGGAGCCGGCTACCTGGTGGTCGCGGCGGACGGACGGGCACCCGCCCTGTTCACTCTCCTCGCCGGGTTCTCCCTGGCCCTCGCCCAGCGCAGCGGCGGCGGCACACCGGCGGAGAGCTCCGGCAGCCGGGCGCAGCGCCACCGCCCGCTGCTGACCCGCTGCGCGGTGCTGGCCGTGCTCGGGCTGGTCCTGGCCGCACTGTGGCCGGGCATCCTGGTCATCCTCACCTTCTTCGCCGTGTACTTCCTGGCCGCCGAGCCCTTCACCCGCCTCACCACCCCGGTGCTCACCGCCGCCGCCGGCGCGTCCGTGGTGGCGGGCCCGCTGCTGTCGTACCTGCTCGGCCCGGTGTTCGGGTACGCCGCCGCCGGGCGCGGCGCGGTGCCCGAACTCTCCGCCCTGACCAGCTGGGACGGGCTGGGCCGGACGCTGCTGGAGCTGCTGCTGACCGGCGCCTACCCGCTGGCCACCTACTTTCCGTACGTCCTGGTCGGGCTGGCCCTGGGCCGGCTGTGCGACCTGCGGGAGCGCCGTTCCGCCGCGTGGATGGCGGTCTGGGGCACGGCCGCCGCGGTCGCCGGATACGGCGCCGCCTGGCTGTGGGCCCACCCGCTGGGCGGCCGGGAGCGGCTGCTGTCGGTGATAGCGGAGCGGCACCCGGAGGCGGCGGCCGCCGCCGATCCCGTGGGCGAGGTGCTGGGCGGGCAGTACGGGGCGATACCCAGCACCTCCTGGGAGTGGCTGCTGGTCGCGGACCCGTACAGCCAGACGCCGTTGGAGACGATCGGCAACGCGGGCGTGGGCTGTGCGCTGATCGGGCTCTTCGTGCTCACCGCGCAGCGCCGGGCGGGCGTGCTGGTGCTGGGGCCGCTGGCCGCGCTCGGGGCGATGGCGCTCAGCGCGTACGTCGCCCACGCGCTGGTGCTCGCGGGCCCGGCGCACGGCGCCGCGTCCTGGACCGCGCTCGCCGCGTTCGCCGGGGTGTCGGTCGCGGCGGCGTGGGGCTGGCAGCGGGTCTGGGCGGACAGCCCGCTGCGCCGCGGCCCGCTGGAGCACGCTCTGCGGCTCGCCTCGCGGGGGCGTACGCCGGCGTGAGCCGCGGGCGCGGATCACCCGTACGCATGACGGCTCGTGGCTCGCCGAACGGCCCGTACGGCAAGCTGGACGGATGCAGTCGCGTCGAGCAACTCCGCCCCTGCCGTTGATCCTTGCCGCTGTGATGCTGACCGCCGGGTGCGTGACCGTGCGGCCGTCCGCGCCCCCGGACCCGCCCGGTCCGGAGCCCGCCGCGGCCGGGGCCGCGATCCGGCAACCGACCGTGGCGGCCCGCCCGTTGGCGCCGCTGCCGACACCGGCGCCGGCCTCCCCGACTCCCCCGTCCGCGGCAGCCGCCGCGGAACCCGGTCCTCCAGCGCCGCCTGCCGGCCCGCCTCCGCACCGGGCCGCGGAGCGGCCCGCCCCGCAGTCCAAGCCCGGCTCCGCCTCCAAGCCCCGGTCGGCGCCGACGTCCGCGTCCACGTCGAACTCCGCGTCCAAGCCGCGCAAGCGGCCGCTCGCGCAGCCGTATCCCGGGCCCGTCCCGGGCCGCAGCTACGACATGGGACCCCTGTGCGAGGCGGCCAAGGGCACGGTCGCCCCCGAGATCGCCGCCCTGTGCCGTTGAGGAGCCGACTTCTGATGGACGTCCAGGGAACGGACGTGGCGGACGGGATGGAGCCGCGGCGGCACGTGTGGCGGATCGAGGCGGACGAGTACGCGCGGCACGAGCGCCGCCGGGGCCGACGCCACGCGTACGCCGAGCTGTCCGGGGAGCGGACCGCGCTGGTGGTGGTCGACATGGTGCGGTTCTTCGTGGCGGGCAACGGGTTCGGGCTGGGCATCGTGCCGCAGGTGCAGGCCCTCGCGCACGGGATGCGGTCGGCCGGCGGCACCGTGGCCTGGGTGCTGCCTGCCGTCGGGGCGCAGCCCACCCGCTGGGCGGTGGACTTCCACGGGCCCGAGGTCGCCGAGCGCTACCGGCTCGCCGGGGGCACGGGCACGGTCACGGACCGGCTGTGGCCCGATCTGGTGCCGGGCCCCGAGGATCCGGTCGTGGAGAAGAGCGCCGCCTCCGCGTTCTTCCCGGGGCGCTGCCCCCTGCCCGAGGTGCTCGACGCGCGCGGTGTGGACACGGTGGTCGTGTGCGGTCTGGTGACCAACGTGTGCGTGGAGGCCACCGTGCGGGACGCTGCGACGCTCGGCTACCGCGTCGTCCTGGCGGCGGACGGGTGCGCGACGCACAGCGACGCCGCCCACAACGCCACCCTGGCGACGGTCCACCGCAGCTTCGGCGACGTCCGCCCGACGGCGGACATCCTCACCCTCCTCGCCGGTCGGCAGGGCTGACGCGGCGGCCCGGCCCCGGAACGCCGGGGCCGTCCGGAGCGGCTTGACCCGGCACTGGGCGGGCAGGGCGGATATTGGGTGGAGGGGGCCGGGCCGGAAACCTACAGTGACCTGGCACCACGTTTGCCGAGCAGGAGCCGTTCATGCGCACGCACTACCCCCGCACCCCGCATCTGCCGTGGTCGCCGGGGACGACCGCGGACGACGTGCGGGCCGCCGGGCTCGCCGGGCTCGCCGGGCGCGAGGTCGTCGTGACCGAGAAGCTCGACGGGGAGAACACCACCCTGTACGCGGACGGCCTGCACGCCCGCTCCCTCGACTCCGGCCACCACCCCTCCCGCGCCTGGGTCAAGGGCCTCCAGAGCCGGATCGGCGCGGGCATACCCGCCGGCTGGCGCGTGTGCGGGGAGAACCTGTACGCCCGGCACTCGATCCCCTACGAGGACCTCGACAGCTGGTTCTACGGGTTCTCGGTGTGGGACGGCGAGCAGTGCCTCGACTGGGACCGCACCGTGCGCTTCCTGCGCGGTCTCGGGGTGCCCGTCCCGCGCGTGCTGTGGCGGGGCGTCTTCGACGAGCGCGCGCTGCGCGGGCTGCGCGTCGACACCGCCCGCCAGGAGGGCTACGTCGTACGGACGGCGGCCGGCTTCGCCCGCGCCGACTTCGGCCGGTGCGTGGCCAAGTGGGTCCGGGGCGGCCACGTGCGGACCGGCACGCACTGGATGTACGCCCCCGTGGTACCGAACGGGCTTGGCCCGCAGGCCGCCCTGTGGGCGGTCCGGTCGGGCGCCGAACCCGATGTGGCCGGGCTGTCGGCCGCCCTCGGCCTCCGGCCCGGGTCCGGGGCGGGACCGGCTCCCGGCGGCGCCGTCGATCCGGTCGTCGCCGAGGTGGCGGGGCGGCTCGACGCGCTGGGCCGCACCGGGGACGCCCGGCTGACCGGCGTCCTCGCGGCCGTACTGCACCGCACCCCGCGGGCCCGGGTCGCGGCGCGGCTGGCGGCGGGGCCGCTCGGCATGCCGCTGGCGCGCCGGGTCGCCGACCTGGTCGGGCTGTACCCGCGGCTGCGGCGGCCGTTCCCGGACGAGCTGCGCCGGGCCGGGCTGGTCCGGATGGCCTCCGCGGCCGACCTCGGGGTGCTGCACGCGCTCGCCGCCGTCGGGACGGGGGCGGGGGCGGGGACGGCGACGGGGGCCGGGACCGCCGGGGATCCGGCGGACGCCGAGGCCCGGGAGTGCGTGGAGTGGTCGGCGCTTCACGCGCAGGAGGAGGGGCTGTTCGGCCCCGACCCGCTCGGCCCGCTCCGGGCCGGGCTGCGGACGGCCCTGGCGGACCTGGCGGCAGTGGACGCGGACGCGGCGGACCGCTGCTGGGCCGAGGCCCGCGAGGCCTTCGCCCGCGGCGGGATCTCCACCGCCGAGGAGGCGGTGGCCGCGACCTGGCGCTGGCGGGACGGCGGCTACCCGCGGCTGGTGCAGCTGTGCGGGCCGTCGGGCAGTGGGAAGAGCACGTACGCCCGGAGCCTGCCGGGCGTGGCCGCGTACGTCAGCCTGGACGATCTGCGGGCCGCCCGGGGTTCCCGGGCCGACCAGCGTGCCAACGCGGACGTGCTGCGCGAGGGCCTCGACCGGCTGGACGCGGCGCTGGCCGCGGGCGGAACCGTCGTCTGGGACGCCACCTCCCTCACCGCGCAGCAGCGCGGGCTGGCCGGCGCGGTCGCCGCCCGCCGCGACGCGCTGGTCACCCATGCGGTGGTGCTGGTGGAGGAGGCGGAGCTGCTCCGGCGCAACGCCGTACGCCGCCACCCCGTGCCGCCCCAGGTGCTGACCTCCCAGCTGCACCGGTTCAGCCCGCCGTATCCGGGAGACGGGCAGGCGCACCGCATCCGGTACATCGGCGCGGGCGGCGCCGTCGAGGACACCGCGGGAACCCTCGACGCGACGGACGGGGACTGCTGATGCGCACCAGTGAGCAGCTGTACCACCAGGTCCGCTGGGACCCCCGGTTCGACCCGGCGCGGTTCGTGCTCGGACTGCACCAGCGCGGGGCGCCGCCGAAGCGGATCCCGCTGCCCGCGTTCGTGCCCGGGGGCGACATCCCCTGGCACCGGGTGCTGTTCGTCGAGGCGGACGGCGAGCTCGTCTGGGACCGGGCCAGCGGCCTGGACCTCATCGACTCCACGCAGGCCGGGCGGGTCCGCGCCCCGCGCCTGCTGCGGGCCCCGTTCTTCACCGCCTGCACCCCGCACGCCTGGGATCCGGCCGACGGCGCCTGGCGGCCCGCCGGGGCTCCCCCATCGGGGGCCGCGGAGCCGGGGCCGGGGCCGGGGCGGGTGCGGGTGCTGACCTGGAACACGCTGTGGGACCGCTACGACGCCGCGCACATCGCCACCGCCCGGCGCAGGCCGCTGCTGCTCGCCGAGCTGGAAGCCGCCGATGCCGACGTCATCGCGCTCCAGGAGGTCGAACCCGAGCTGCTCGGCATGCTGCTGGCGCAGCCGTGGGTGCGGGCCGGGTACACGGTCGGAACCGACCCGGCCGGCAAGGACGTCGCCACGAGCGGGCTGCTCGTGCTCAGCCGGCTGCCGGTGGCCGAGGCCGGGCTGCATCTGCTGGGGCCGTACAAGGCCGTCGCGGCGGTGACGGTCCACACGGTGGGCGGGGCGCTCGTCGTGGCCTGCGTCCACCTGACGAGCGATCACAGCGAGAACGGGGCCGAGCGGCGCAGCACCGAACTGGACGCCATTTATGAGGGGTTGAACGGCATCGACGCCCACGTGGCGCTGCTCGGCGACTTCAACGACGGCCGCGGCGGACCGGACGGACCCGCGGCGGTGCTGGGCATGCGGGACGCGTGGACCGAGGTGCACGGGGCGCAGGACACCACGCCGACCTTCGACCCGGTGGCCAATCCGCTGGCCGCGGTGGGCTCGCTGTCCGGGCGTCCCGGCCGGCTGGACCGCGTCCTGCTGCGGTCGGCGGCCGCTGAGGTGCGCCGGGCTGCGCTGCGGGGGGATTCCCCTGCTGCGGACGGGCTGTTCGTCTCCGACCACTACGGGGTGGAGGCCGTACTGGACTTCACCGGGGAGGACGCCGGCGGGGGCGCCCGGGCCGGTGCGGAGGCCGGGGCCGGGATTGGTGCCCGGACCGCGGGGCGTGCGGTGCTCGGCGTACCGGCGACCGCGCATACGGCCGTGGCCTGGCTGCCCCCGCACCATGCCGCGGTCGAGGAGCTGCGCCGGGACCACGACCCGGCGGCCGACCGCTGGCCCGCGCACGTGAACCTGCTGTTCGGCTTCGTTCCCGAGTCCTCCTTCGAGGAGGCGCTGCCGCTGCTGGCCGAGGCGGCCGCGGCGACGGACCCCTTCGCGGTGCGGCTGGCGGGCGTGCACGACTTCGGGCGCCGGGAGGATGCCGTGCTCTGGCTGGACCCGGCCGCCGCCGGCGAGGCACCGTGGCAGGAGCTGCGGCGGGAGCTCGCCGCGCGGTTCCCCGGCTGCCGGGGGCGCGGCGAGGGGTACACCCCGCACCTGACGCTGGGCCGCAGTACGGATCCGCAGCGGGCGCTGGCGGAGTTCACGGCGCGGCTGGGCGGCGCCGGGGCAGCGTTCCCGGCCCGGGTCGGGGAGCTGGCGGTGCTCTCGCGGCGCGGGGACGAGCCGATGCGGGTACGGGCGACGGTGGAGCTCGGCACGGGCGCGGTGCGGTGGATGGCGGAGCAGCCCGGGCCGGGGCCGGAGCCCGGGCCGGCTGACGCCGGCCACGGCCGCGACCGGGCGGTGCGGGCCGTCACCGAGCGCATCGCGCAGGCCTTGGCCGACGGGGTGGTCCACGTCGCCGGATCCCGCCGCATGGGCTGCGCCCTGCCGGGGGCGGACCTGGACCTGGTGGCGGCACTGCCCGGCGCGGTCGACCTCGCGGACGTACGGGCCCGGGTCGCGGCAGCCCTGCCGCAGGCCGCCGACCGGATCCGGGAGGTGACGGGCGCCCGGGTGCCGGGGCTGCGGCTGCGCGTCGACGGGCTGGACGTGGACCTGGTGGTCGTCGCCACGGGGGCGGTGGATCCGGCGCAGGCGGTGCAGCGCCGGGCGGAGCTCGGCGAGGCGGCGGCGATCGCGCTGAGCGCGGTCAGCGATGCCGAGGCGGTACGCGGCTTCGTGGGCTCCGACGGTTCCGGGGGCTCCCGGCAGGCGGCGTTCGCGGAACTGGCGCGGCAGGTGAAGGCCTGGGCCCGAGTCCGCGGCCTGGACTCGGCGCCGTTCGGCGGGCTGCCGGGGCTTGCCTGGGCGGTGCTGGTGGCGCGGACGGTCCGCGAAGCCACGGACCTCTCCCCCGCGGCCCTGCTCCGCGCGTTCTTCGGGACCTGGGCCGCCTGGGACTGGCGGACCCCGGTCGCTCTGGCCCCTGCACCCGGGGCCGCACCCACGGACCCGGTCACGGACACGGGCACGGGCGCGGACCCGGTCACGGTTCTCACCCCGTCCTCCCCGGTCCGCAGCTGCACGGCCCAGGTGGGGCCCGGCCTGCGCGACCTGCTCGGGCAGGAGCTGTACCAGGCCTGGGAGCTCCTGGAATCCCGCGCCGAAACCGGGGAGGCGGAAGCCGGACTCCTCGCCCCGCCGCCGCTGCACCGCCGGCATGCCGCCTGGGCCGTGGTGAGCGTACGGGGCGACGATCCGCGGGAGTTCGAGGAGTCTCTGGGCCGGGCCCGCGGCCGGATGCGGGCACTGCTCGGGGTACTGGCCGAGGCGGGGGTGCGGGACGCCCACGCCTGGCCGCGCCCCTTCGCGTCCTCGTCCTGTTCGGCGCACTATGCGATCGGCCTCGGCAGCCGGCCGCCGGACGCGGCCCGTCTGTCGGCATTGGCGGCCCCCTGGTGCGCCGACCTGCCGGGGGTCGAGGTCTCTCCGGCCCGCTGCGGCTCGCTCCCCACCCTTCCCTGACGGGAGGCGCTCCCGGGCCGCGGATGCGGGATCCGGGCCGGGGGTGCCTCCGGCCGGGAGTCAGAGGTTGATGATGATTTTGCCGGCCGTGTGGCCCTGTTGGTTGAGTTCGAAGGCCGCCGCCAGGTCCGGGAGCGGGAAGGTCTCGGCCACCGTCACCTTCAGGCGGCCGCTGTCGGCGAGCCGGCCCAGCTCGGCGAGGTCGCTGCCGATCGGCCGGACCCACATCCACTGGCCGCCCGCGCCCAGCACCGTGTGGTCGGCGATGGAGGCGTGGCGGCCGTTCGGCGCGAGGACCGACGTGGTGACGTCCAGGACCCCGCCGACGAAGTCCGCGCCCACCGTGACGCCGTCGGGGGCGAGTCCCCGGATCCGGTCCACCAGGCCCTCGCCGTACTCGACGGGCTCGCAGCCGAGCTCGCGCAGCCGGTCGTGGTTGCGGGGGGAGGCGGTGCCGATGACCCGGGCGCCCAGCGCCCGGGCGATCTGCACCCCGAAGGAGCCGACGCCGCCTGCGGCGCCGTGGATGAGGACGGTGTCGTCCTTGCTCGTGCCGAGCCGCGTGAGCAGCTGGTACGCGGTCAGTCCGGCCAGGGGCAGCCCGGCGGCCTCCTGCCAGCCGAGCGAGGCCGGCTTGGGCGCGAGGGCCCGTACGGGCACGCTGACGTACTCGGCGAAGGTCCCGCCGTGGACGTGGTCCTTGCGGGCGTACGCCATCACCTCGTCGCCGACGGCGAACTCGGGGACGTCGATCCCGACCCGCTCGACCGTCCCGGAGACGTCCCAGCCGGGCACCACCGGGAACAGGACGTCCATCAGGCCGTCGAGCCCGCCCGCCATGATCTTCCAGTCGACGGGGTTGACCCCCGCGCACCTGACCTTGACGAGGACCTCGCCGGGAGCGACCTTCGGCAGCGGCAGCCGGCTCTCGGAGAGCACCTCCGTCCCGCCGTACCTGTCGTACGCCATTGCCCGCATGGTGTCCTCGGACATCTACCCGAGCCTCTCCGTGAGCGTGTGGGGGTTTCCCCCATCCCACCACGGAAGGGGGTTCCCGTCGCTCAGGCCGCGCGTCACTCGTACTCCGTGCCGCCCTTGCGCGTCAGGTACGCCGGGCTGACCGCCTTGGCGATGGCCCGGCCGCCCACGACCGGGCTGTACCGCTCGACGGCCGGGCGGATGACCACGCCCTCGCGCAGGTGGACCTCCCGCCCCGACACCGTCTCCCGGCCGGTCGCCCGCTCCAGCACCGTGTCCAGGTCGTACGGGCCCTCGTACAGCCGGGGTACGAGGGGCAGCTCGCCGTCCGCGAAGAGCTCCGCCGGGTCCAGCCAGCGCACGTGCCCGTCGATCTCGGCCGACACGTCGAAGACGGCGTACCCGGGGGGCAGGCCGGCGGCGCGCGCGTCGTTCCCGTACGCCAGGTCCTGGACGCCCGCCCCGTACACCTCGCCGAAGACGCCGACCCGCGTTGCGCCCAGCCGGGCGGCCAGCTTGGCGGCCACTTCGGGGACTGCGTGTCCCCGTACGGCCCGCCAGTAGAGGTTGCGCTCGTCCTCCTTGAGCGCGAGGTTCTTGGAGCCGAAGCCCTTGGAGGAGACGAGGACGCGCCCGTCGTCGGCGAGGTACGTCATCAGGCAGGCCGTGCCGTGCAGCTTCTCCGTGAGGACGACCGGCTCGCCGGGCTCGAAGATGTGCGGGTAGCGCTGCAGGTTCTCGATGTCGACCCACGGCAGCAGGTCGGGGGCGGCCTCCACGTCCCCGTTCATGGTGGTGGGGATCGGCGGGACCCATTTGGTGATGCCGAGCAGCTCCGCGAAGTCCGTGCCGTCCTCGGCGGCCCGCGCCAGGTCCACGCCGGCCAGCGCCCGCGGCCGGCACACCAGGCCCTGCGAGAGCTCGCCGCGCAGGCGGACCGCCTTGACCCGGTCGGCGCCGGAGCCGCCGAGCCGGCCGGTCAGGCCGAGCTCCTCGATCAAGGCGGCGGGCAGGACGGCCTGCTCGGGTATGTAGAGCGCGAACTCGCCGGTGCGGTAGGCCCCCTTGGCGATGACGGCGCGGTAGAGGCCCACCTGGGCCAGCTCCAGCGCATCGGCGTTGGGGTGCTCGTGGACGGTCAGCTCTTCGACGGTGACCCGCAAAGTGGACATGGGCGGCTCCTCGGACGGAGGCGAAACAGGACGCCGCCCACTCTCCGCGGGGTATTTCCGCTGGTCCAGTGGATTTCACGGTGCTAGCCTGCACAGCTGCCGCGACCGGACGGCGCGTCAGATACCGAACGCGGCCCGGGTGGCCGGTCCGTAGACGCCTGCCGGGTCGCCCTTGATGTTCCGGTCTTGCTGGAGCTGGGCGACAGCGCGCTTGGTCTGGCCGTCGTAGACGCCGGAGATGTGCACGTAGGTGAACCCCTGCCCGTACAGGCGCTGCTGGAGGGTGGTCACCTCCGGCCCGCGGTCGCCCATGCTCAGCGTCTCGCCCTGCACGGACGGTGAGGGGGCCGTTGTGCTGGGTGTGGGCGATGGCTTCCCCGAGGGGCTCGCGGACGGGCTGGGCTGGGCGGACGGGGTGGCGGTGTCCCGTGCGGAGGGGGTCGGCGAGGCGCCACCGCCGCTGTGGTTGCTGCCCGGGAGGACCGGGACGGACAGGTCGGGCCGCCGTACGGAGCGCTCGGTCTCCGGTTCACCCGGCCAGAACGCCACCGCGCCGGCCGTGCCGAGCAGGAGCAGGGCGCCCACCGCCCACGGGAGCCGGCTGCCGCGGTCCTGCCGGCGGTCGTCCGGGCGTCCGTGCCGGGCGTGCGGGCGGCCGGCCTGGGCGGCCGTCGGCGCCGTGGCGGCTGCGGCGTCGGCCGTGGGGCCGGGGGTGCGGCCGGGCTCCTCGGGGCCGTGCCCGGACCAGGGGGCGTCGAAGGGGTCCGCGGCCGGACCGGACTCCGGCCACGGGCCGGGCTCGGGCCACGGACCGGGCTCGGGCCACGGACCGGGCTCGGGCCAAGCGGGCACGGCCTCTTGCGACGGGCCGGCTGCGGGGCCGGGGTGGGCGGGGGTGAACGCAGGGTCCGGGTGGGCGGGTCCGCTGGCTTCTGGGTGGTGGGACACGGTGGTCTCCCGGCGGGGCGGGGTCTGTGCGGCGGCGTGGTGCCGACCGCCGGAGCCCGGCGCCCTGCGCCGGTCAGGCGCTGCGTCGCCGCGCGGCCGGGGTCTGCGGGAAGCGAACCGGTAGGGGCATCTGGGCTGTCTCCGATGTGCGACTCGTGCGGTGGTCCTCCGTATACCTGACCGGCGCACTCTTGCCGCCCGGGCGGCTGCGGTCAAGCCTGCTGTCCGAACTGCCCGATCCGTCCGCCCGCGTCGGGCGGTCGATCCGGCGGTCGGCCGGGAATCAGCGGTCCGTCACCCGGACGCGTGAGCCGGGCGGCATCGTCGGCCGGGCCGTGCGGCATCGTGGTCGGATGCAGCTACGCCGGGCCCTGCCCCTGTCTCTCGTCGCGTTGCTCGCGAGCACCGGTTGTGCCTCCGTGGGCCCGCACCCGGCTCCGGCTCCGCCCGCGCCGGGCGGTCCGCTTCCGGCGCGTACGTCCGTACCGTCGGCCGGGACGCAGGCGGCGTCGCCGCGCGGGCCGTCCCCCGCGCCGGAGCCGCCCCGGTCGACGCCGGCCGAGCAAGCGCCGGCGGGCGCGCCGCCGCTGTCCCGGCCGCAGCCGCCGGAGCAGGAACCGGTCCCGGTGCCGGACCGGCCGCCGTTCCCGGCGGAGGAGACCGCACCGGCCACGGCGGCGGGCCGGGCGGCCGCCGCACGGCCCGTGAAGCCGGCCGCGTCCCGGCGGGCGCACCCGCCGGGCCCCTTGCCGCGCCGCACCCTGCGCCGGCAGCACTCCCCCGCCGCCGAGCCGACGCCGGAGCCGGTTCCGCTGCCGCGGCCGGTGCCGTCCCCCGGCGGGGAGGAGCTGTGCGCGGCCGCGGAGGGGGCGGTACCGCCGTCGATCGTGGACCTGTGCATGCGGCAGCACGGGCGCTGACCGGCGGCCGGTTCGGCCGGATTCAGGAGGCGGAGGTACGGCGGGCGCGGACGGCCGCGCAGCGCCGGACGGTGCTCCGGCGGACGGTGCGCAGGCGGTGCATCGTGGTGTGGCCGCGCCGCCGCCACTCGCCGCGGGGCAGCCCGGCCCGCTGGCCCCCGCTGGTGATGAGGGCGTTGACCGGGGTGTGCGGGTCGGCGGCCATGCCCTTGGCCACGAGGACGCCGACCACGAGGGGGAGCAGCGCCACGGCCAGGGCCGAGCCGGCCACGGTCACGTGCTCCATGCGCGGGCGGGGGGAGCGGGGCGGGCAGTGCGCGCCGCGCGGGGCGTCGGAAGTCATGACCCCATTCGATCAGCGGCGGGCCGCCCGGGAATCGGCGCGGATACTCAGGTGGTTGGCTGTGGCGTACTCATACGGCGTACTCATACGGCGTACTCAGGGAGGGCGGTGGGCGGTGGTCTCACCCGGGCAGGGGTTCGAGCCGGCGACCGGCGACGGTCCGGCCGTGCCGGCCACCGCCGAGCGGGCGGGCGAGGTGCGCACGGCGTACGAGGGGCTGCTGCAGATCCGCCGCGTGCTGGGCGGCGGGGCGGGCGCGGCGGTTCCCGCCCCGTGGGAACTGCGGCAGATGCCGCGCGCGGTGGCTCTCGTCCTGGAGGCGGCCGGTCTCCCGCCGTCCGCGGTGGACGCGGAGGGCCGGCGGGCACGGACCGGGTACCGGGTGGCTCCCGGCCCGCCGCCGGGTGGCCGGGTCGAGGTGTCGTGGGTCGGCCCGCCGGGCGGCGGCGCGGCCCTGGAGGAGCAGGAGCGGCTGGGGGCCTGCGCGGCGGCGCTGGAGGCGCTGGGCTGGGTCTGCCTCCTCTACCGCGGCCCGCGCAGGCGCCGCTTCCTGGAGGTCGAGCCGCCGCGCTGACCGCCGCTCACCGGTACCGCCCGGCGAGGGCCGCGCCGGTCTCGGCGCGGGCGAGGACGTACTCCCCCTGCGGCCGGCGCCGCTACGGCGCGCCGAAGGTCAGTGTGAGCTGCGGCGTCCCCTCGTTGGCCTGGGCCTCGGAGGACCACAGCCACAGCGCGTCCGTGCCGGGGCTGGTCAGGGCGAGGCTGTAGCCGGTGCCGAGTGCGGCCCCGACGGCTGCCGTGGACAGGGCCGTGGTGTGCACGGCGGAGCCGTCGGGGATGCCGGCGAAGCTGCCGAGGGCGGGGCCGCCGAGCGCGGGCCGGTTGTTGTACGTGGTCCCGCTCTCGGTCCAGGCGCCGGTGACCGGGACCACCGACACTGTGTCGGCCGTGCCGGCTCCGCTCATCGTGCTGGTCTTCACGGAGAGCACGGCCGATTTCAGGACCGTGCCCGCGGGCGCGGCGGGCAGGTTGAAGCGCAGGTGGCTCTGGTAGAGCGGGGTGCCGCGCACGGCGAGCGACCCGGAGGTGCCGTAGTTGCCGTCCGGGGCGCCGGCGTTCGCGTACGTGTCCTCGGCGGCGGTCACCCGGACGACGGAGTCGGCGGGGGCGGAGGCCAGGGCGTGGTGGTTCCGGACCTGCGCCGGGGTCAGCACGCTGCCGTAGACGGCGGTCTCGTCGAGCTGGCCGGCCCAGAACTCGCTGGTCGGGCGGTTCGGCCAGCCGCCGAGGCTGTCGCCGCCGGCGTGCCAGTAGCCGGAGTAGTTCTCGTGCGTGGTGACGGCGAGCGTGCCCTGCTGGGCGCCGTCGACGTAGAGGGTCATGCCGCCGGGGCCCTGGGTGGCGACGACGTGGTGCCACTTGTTGTCGTTGTAGGCGCCGGCGGTGGTGATGGTGCGGGTGGCGCCGGTGTAGACGCCGTAGACGAGGCGCCCGTCGTTGGTCATGTAGACGTGTTTGTCGTATTGGTAGCTGCCGCGGGCCTGGTTGTTTCCGAAGCCGACGAGCTTGCCGCCGCGGGTGGTGCCGGTCTTGAACCAGGTCTCCACGGAGTAGCTGCTGCCGACGGTCTGGCGCAGGTCCCCGTGGATGCGGGTGTCGGTGCCGTTGAAGCCGATCGCCGTGCCGGCGCCCGAGACCGCCGCCGGGGTCTGCCGCAGGGCGGGGGCGCCGAGGTGCACCCCGTTCTGGTTGCCGCCCGCCGAGGAGTCGGCGGCGTACGGCAGGACGGTGTCGTCGTAACGCCAGTACAGCTGGGCGCCGTCGGAGCGGACGCGGTCCGCGTAGGCGTCGGCCGAGTGCGGCACGGTCACGGTCGCGGTCGCCGACAGGGCGCTGGTGTTGCCGGCGGCGTCGGTGGCGCTGACCCGGTACGTGTACGTCTGGCCGGGCGTGACGGTGGTGTCGGTCCAGGACGCCTGGGGGCGCTTGAAGAATAGCGAGTCGGCGGTGACGGTGGCGATCGGGGTGGCCGCTCCGCCCCGGTGGATCCGGTAGGTGAGGGTGCTGTCGTCGAGGTCGAGGCTGGTGCGCCAGCGCACCTGTACCTCGCCGGGCCGGAAGCTCGCCGCGCTCGCGAGGGGGGTGGTCGGCGCTCCGGTGTCCCCGGTGGAGGCGAAGCGGGTCAGGCTCTGCTGTGCGGCCCCGTTGACCGTGGTGAACTCGCCGCCGACCCACAGGTACTGGACGCCGCCCCGGGAGCCGACCGCCATCACGCGCGGGCCGATGCCCTCGCCGATGCCGTCGTTCGTGTCGGGGGCCCAGCCCAGCTTGCCGGTGCCGCTGGTCGGCTGGGCGAGCAGGTGGTGGCGCTGCCCGTCGGGGAACTCGCCGACGCCGGAGCAGTCGTGCGCGTGCGAGGCGCTGTAGAGCACGCTCTGGTGCGGGAGCACGGCCTGCGTGGCGCCGAGGCAGGTGTCGCGCCAGCGCTGGCCGAGGTCGGAGAGGTTGAGCGCGATGCGCCCGTCGAAGACGCCGCCGCCGGTGCCCTCGTTGGCGGTGTAGAAGCCGGTCGCGTCGGCCGCGATGTCCTTGACGACGGAGTTGGTCTCGATGAAGTTCGGGTACGCCTTGGTGAGCGCGCCGCCGGCGGCGTCGACGACGGCCAGGGCGTGGCTGTTCGTGCCGTTGACGGTGAAGAAGTCGCCGCCGAGGATGACGTTCCGGCCGTCCGGGGTGACCTCGACGGCCCGGCCCGGCTCGTCCGCGTCGGCCCTGAAGGGCTTCAGCGCGCCGTCGGAGGCGGCGACGGCGGCGAACCGCTCGCGCGGCTGCCCGGCGACGGTCAGGAAGTCGCCGCCCGCGTACACGGTGTCGCCGGTGACGGCCAGGGCCCGTACGGTCGCCGCGAAGGCGGGGCGGAAGGAAGGCTTCACCGTGCAGGTGGCCACGTCGACGGCAGCGACGCTGGAGACCGGGGTGCCGTTGACGGCCCCGAACCAGCCGCCGGCGTAGAGGGTCTTCTTGTCCGGCGAGAGGGCGAGGGCGCGGACGGTGGCCGTGCCCGAGCCGATGGTGAAGGACAGCTTGCAGGAGGTCGGGGCGCCGGTCGCCGCGTCGAGCGCGACGAAGTTCACGGCGGGCTGCTCGGCGCCGGCCCCGCCCGCGGGCGGCCGTACGGCGGAGAAGGTGCCGCCGGCGAAGACCGTACCGCCGGCCTCGGCGAGGGCCCAGACGACGCCGTCGGGCTGCCAGGTCGGCAGCGCGTCGGCGGTGAAGGCCACGGGCGGGGTGACGGCCGCCGCCTGCGGGAGGAGGCCGAGACCGACTCCCGCGGCGGTCCCGGCCAGGGACAGGGCGAGTGCTCCTGCCAGCCCTCTGGTTCTGCGCATGAGGCCCCCCAGTTCGGTGTGTACCCGATCGGTGTGCGCGGTGCGGTGGCGGCCGGGACCGGGCGCCGCCCTCCCCGGCCGTACGGGCGCACCCTAGGCCGATTCGCCGGTCTGTTCACCACACTTGGCGTATTGGATGCGAAATTGCTCGGCGGCGGCATCCGCCGGCCCGCGGCCCCGTCCCCGGTCCCGCCCCGGGTCCGGCCCGCCCGGTCGGGGGGTCGGCAGGGGGCGGCAGCGCAGGGCGGCCGCCGCGGACAAGTTACCGGCCGGTCAGCACCCGGGGAGCCCGTGCGGCAGCCACTTTCCACGGGCCTGCCCGGCCGAAACCCGCCCGCGGGCGGCCCCGGACCTCTACCGTGCCCTGAAGGGACAGCGCGAGGGCGAGGGCACGGGAGGGCGGCGGGGCTGATGGACGAGGAAGAAGACCTGCGGCTGGCGAGGATCACCCCGGAGATTTCCCGCCGCACCCTGGTGATGCTGCGGGGCCTGGCCGGGCTGGAGCCGCCCGAGCGGGTGCCCGAGGACGCGATGGCCGTGGCCGACGAGATCCTCGCCGAGCACGGCACGGACGGGCTGCGCGTCCTGGTGATGACGCTGGCGTCCTGGGCGACGGCGCAGATCGAGAACGTGGCGGAGCTGAGCCGGCGCAGCCACGAGGCGGTCCTCGACGCGATGGAGCTGGCCTGCCTGGAGGCCGGCGCCGAGGAATGACGGCAAACCATGGCGCCGCCACCTGCCGCAATCGCACGGGTGTCGGCCACACTGGGGTTAGCGGGGGGCCCTGATCGGAGGCCGTCGTGAGCACACCATCCCCCATCCGAATCGCCGCAGTGCTCTCCGCCGAACACCGCGAACGCCTGATGTCCCATGCGCGCGAGGTCAACTTTCCCGAGGGCGCGCGGATCTTCGACGAGGGCACCCCGTCCGAGTCGTTCTGGATCGTGCGCTCCGGCACGGTGACCCTGCAGATCCCGGTATCCGGCCGCCGCCGGCCCGCCCCCGTCGAGAATCTCGGACCCGGGGAGCTGGTCGGCTGGTCCTGGCTGTTCCCGCCGTACGTCTGGCAGCTCAGCGCGGAGGCGATGACCCCGGTGCGCGCGTACGAGTTCGACGCGACCGCGGTGCGGATGCTCATGGACGCCGACCCGGCCTTCGGCTCCGCCGTCGGGCACTGGGTCGGACGGGTCCTCGCGATGCGCCTGCAGCAGACCCGGACCCGGTTGCTCGACCTGTACGCCCCGCATGCCGGAGTAGGTTTGTGAAAACCGGGTAAACCCCCCGGCCAGACCCCCGTGGACAAAGGTTTCGGCGTGTGTGTTCGGCCGTTTCGAAGACGCGTTCCCGCACAGGTCAGCGCCTTCACACGGCTGCGGACTGCATACATGCGCTCACGATCGGTGACGTAAAATCACGGTACGAGGGGGCGTTCGGCGCCCGCGTCGGCAAGACTCCTGTCCGCTATCCGAAGCAGCCACCCCAAGGGAGTTCGAAATGCGGTCCATCGCCCGGAGTCTCGGCCTCGGTTCCGCCGCCATGGCGCTCACTGCGCTCACCGCGCTGGCCTGGCCCGGAACCGCCGACGCCGCGCCGACCGGCACCGAGAGCGTGTACGCCCCCTCCGCCCTCGTCCTCGCCGTCACCGCCGGGGAGGACCCCGCGTACGGTACGGCGCTGCGCGCAGTGACCCTGGTCTGCTCACCCGCCCCGCGCGGCACCCACCCGTCCCCGGCCGCCGCGTGCGCCGAGTTGCGCAGGCACGGCGACCGGCTGGACGCGGTCGCCGAGCCCCTGCCCGGGGTCGACTGCACGAGGGAGTGGAACCCCATGACGGTCACTGCCGACGGGTTCTGGCAGGGCCGGCGGATCAGCTACTCGTACACCTTCGCCAACCCGTGCGCCCAGCGGCACAGCAGCGGCACCCTGTTCGACTTCTGAGCCGGCTTCCGAGCGGGAGCGCCGGGTGGACCGGGCGGCGCCGTGCGACCGCCGCCCGGGTCACAGCGGGTTGCCGCAGCTCGATCGCCGACCCCGCGCACACTGGGGAAACTGCCGTGTGCCGTCAGCCGAGTTCGAGACTTGTCACCCCGTACAGCCCGGCCAGTTCGATGTCCGGCACCGGCCCCGTGTACATGCGGGCGGCCTCGAAGGTGGGGACCAGGCCGAGGCCGGCCACCAGCTCCGTGGCGGCCCGGTTCGCGTCCGGCACGTCCACGGCGACCACCCCGTCCGGGGTGTGCTCGGCGAGCCGGTGCAGCAGGGCGGCCGCGACCTGCGGGCCGGCCGCGTACAGGGGGCCGATCCGGGAGGCCCCGCTGCACGGCCGGACCACGCCGAGGCCCTCGATCCGGCCGTCGCGGACGGCCGCGAGCGCGGTCCGGCCGGGCAGCGCGGTCCAGGCGGACAGGAAGGAGTCGCGGGCCTCGGGGAAGAACCGGCGGTCGTACGCGGCGAGCAGGCCGAAGGGCAGCGTGGCGGCGTCGACCACCTCGAACCCACCGGCGCCCTGGCCCGCGCCACCCGGGCCCGCGGGATGCGGCCGGCCCTCGTGGCGGACGTTGTTCCAGGCCGGCAGGAACCCGGACTTGCGGTAGTTGTCCTGCTGTTCGACCAGCCCGTCGAGGCCGACGAGCCGCCCGGCGAGCCGCTCCATCCCGGCGTGCCACAGCCGGATCCCGTACCCCTGGCCGCGGAAGGCCGGGGTCGCGATGTAGAAGCCGATGAAGCCGAATCCCGACCCGTACCGCACGGCCGAGATGCAGGCCGCCGGTTCACCGTCGACCCGGCCGATGAGGAAGCCGCCCGGATCGGCGACCGCGAACGCGAACCGGTCGGAGTCACCCGGGTTCCAGCCCTCCGCATCGGCCCAGGTGCGCATCAGTTCCATGTCGGCGGCGCTCGCGCCGGTGATCTCGAATCCCGTCATGTGCGGTGTTCTACCAGATGCGCAGGAGCCCGTCAGGGGCACCGAGTGTCCGTCAACAGCCGTGCGAAGGCCGCCGGTTCGACGGCGCGGTGGACATCGCTCACCTGTGCGTCACCCACTTCGACGACCCGCCACACGCCGTCGGCGCGCAGCGCGAGGTCGGTCGTGACGAAGGGGCAGTCCAGCGCCTCGACGGCGGCGCGCATCGGTTCGAGATCCGGCAGGCCGGGCCGGGGGCCGTCGCCGTCGCCGGCCCCGGCCGGGGTGCCGGCGGCGCCCACCGGGCTGTCGGGATGCGGGGTGACCAGCCGCGGGGCGCCGTCCCGCCACCACACCCGGATCTCCCCCGGCGCCTCGCTCGGCCCCTGTCCGGCCGCGCCGAACGGCTCGAAGGCGCGCAGTACCACGCCGCCCTCGAGGAACTCGCCCTGGAGTTCGACGAATCGGCCCACAACGCGGTGCAGGGCGGCCGGATCGGCGAGGTCGGGGATGTGGCAGGCCTCGTGCCACTCGTGCTTGCGGGACTTCACGTAGTCCTTCACCACGCCGGCCCCGGCCGGCAGCCCGGCGGCCAGTGCCGCGAGCCGCTCCGGGTCCGGGGTCCGGCCCGGACGGGTGGGGAGCCAGCGGCTTGCCGGGGTGAGCTCGGCGAACGCCGCGTACCAGCCGGGGAGTTCGTGGGCGCGCCGGTAGCGGGACGGGTCGGTGAGGAGCCGTGCGCCGCGGCGGCGCAGTGCCGCGTCGAGTTCCGCGTACCGGTCGCCGGGGAGCATCCAGCCGCGGTACCAGACCGGTCCGGCCCCTGCGGGCACACGGGCCACGGCGCGCTCGGCGTCCCCGGCAGTGAGGGCGTCGTGGTCGACGAGGTGGACGGCGGCGCCCTCGGCGCGGAGCTGCCGGGCCTCCGTCGCGAAGTGGGCGTCGACCCGGCGCTCGTTCAGCGGATCGGAGCAGTACAGGACGGTGGTCGGCATGCGGCCAGCCTACGGGCACCGCGGCCCCCCGTGCCGGTCAGCCCGCGCAGATGACGTCGTCCAGCCTGATCGGCTGCGAGTCGAGGCGTACGTACGCCGTGAAGGTGTCGGTGGTGCCGGACGTCCAGTGGGTGGTGACGGTGGCCCAGCCGACGTTGGCCGACTGTGCGACGGTCACGGGCCCGATGGCGATGTCCTGCGGTTCCTGCCGGGCGCAGAGCAGTATGTCGAGGTTCGGGCTGAGCGCCTGTCTGTCCTGGAGGTGCTGCGAGACCCGCTGGGACCGGTCGCGGTCGGAGGGGCCGTGGTCCCCGTAGAAGGAGGTGAGGAAGCGGGTGATGTCGGCGGCGGTGTGCCGGTGGCGGGCGTGCGCCGGGGCCGGGTCGGCAGCGGCGGCGGATGAGGACGGGGCCGGCAGCGCGAGCAGGCTGAGCAGCGCGGCGCCGACACCGTACGGCATGAGTCTCATGCCGGATGTGTAACCGGCGGAGCGTGGCGCGGGCAGGGGCGGGAGCCGGATCTCACTCCTGTGGAGGGCGGGATTCACCGCAGGGGGATTCACCGCGGGTCGGCTCCGCCGGGCCGCGGCCGGCGGTAATGCGGTCGCGGTCCGGCCCCGCCGGTCCGTAGGGTCGGTCCATGGGTAAGCCGCTTGTCGCAGTGTTCAGTGGGGCCGGGATGTCCACCGACTCCGGGATTCCGGACTACCGGGGGCCGCAGGGGTTGTGGCGCCGGGAGCCCGATGCCGAGAAGCTCGTGACGTACGAGTACTACATGGCGGACCCGGAGATCCGGCGCCGGTCCTGGCGGATGCGCGCCGAGATCGGGGCGCTCGCGGCCCGGCCGAACGCGGCGCACCTGGCCGTCGCCGAGCTGGAGCGCAGCGGCACGCCGGTACGGGTGATCACCCAGAACGTGGACGGGCTGCACCAGCTCGCCGGGATGCCGGCGCGGAAGGTGCTGGAGCTGCACGGCACCGCCCGGGAGGTGGTCTGCACGGCCTGCGGCGCCCGCTCGGGGATGGCGGAGGCGCTGGACCGGGTCGCCGCCGGGGATCCGGATCCGGCCTGTGCGGCCTGCGGCGGGATCCTCAAGTCGGCGACCGTGATGTTCGGCCAGCGCCTCGATCAGGAGGTGCTGGCGCAGGCGGTGGCCATCGCCAAGGGCTGCCACGTGTTCATCGCCGTCGGGTCCACGCTCCAGGTGCAGCCCGCCGCTTCGCTGGCCGGGATGGCCGCGGAGGCGGGGGCCCGCCTGATCATCGTGAACGCGGAGGAGACCCCGTACGACGAACTCGCCGACGAGGTGATCCGCGAGCCGATCGGCACCGCCCTGCCGGCGCTGCTGGCCCGGATCGCCGGCTGAGCCCGGCGGTCAGGCGGTGTCGGCGGCCCGCCGCATCTCCGCCACGTCGAGCTTCTTCATCTTCATCATCGCGGCGGTGGCCCGGGCGGCCCGCGCCGGGTCCGGGTCGGCCACCAGGTCGATGGCGCCGGGCGGGACGACCTGCCAGGACACGCCGAACCTGTCCTTGACCCAGCCGCAGGCGGACTCCTCGCCGCCGTCCCTGGTCAGCGCCTCGTAGTAGTAGTCGGCCTCCGCCTCGTCGGCGCAGTGGATCTGGAAGGAGACGGCCTCCGTGAACGGGAACTGCGGCCCGCCGTTGAGTCCGACGAACTTCTGGCCGTTGATCTCGAACTCGACGATCATCACCTTGCCGGCCGGGCCGGGCCCCGCGTCGGTGTAGCGGGCGATCCGGCCGCGCTTGCCGTCCTTGAACACGGACAGGTAGTAGTCGGCGGCGGCCTCCGCGTTGCCGTCGAACCACAGGCACGTGGTGAAGCCCTTGCTGCTCATGACTGCCTCCAGGCGGGGCGGGTGGGGCGGACGGGGGCGCGGGGGCACCCCTTCCTCCCACTACAGACCCGCCCCGGGCCCGAAATTCACCGGTGGGCCCGGGGCGGGTCTGTTCAACGCCTGGAATGCACTCCTTCGGCTCAGGCCTCCGGGTTCGCGCCCTTCTCCAGCATCCGGTCGACGACGCGCTCGGTGGCGCGGCCGTCGTCCAGGTCGCAGAACTCGGCGCGGAACGCGGCCCGCGCCTCCTTGTACTCCTCGCCGAGGGCGTCGGCGTTCCGGACGGCCTCGATCAGGCTCGCCGAGTCCGCCAGCATCGGACCGGGCGCCGTCGCCTCCAGGTCGAAGGTGAAGCCGCGCAGCGTGCTCCGGTAGTGCTGGAGGTCGTACGTGAAGAGCAGGATCGGCCGGTCCGTGAGCGCGAAGTCGAACAGCGCGGAGGAGTAGTCCGAGATCAGCACGTCGGCGACGAGCAGCAGGTCCGTCGCGTCCGGCCAGCGGGACACGTCGACGACGAAGCCGTCCCGGACCTGGTCGCGGACCTGCTCGGTGACCCGGTGGTGGCCGCGGACCAGCAGGACGTGGTCCTCGCCGAGCGCCTCGCGGGCCGCGTCGAGGTCGATCTGTAGGTCGAGCTTGTAACCGCCGGAGAAGCTCTCGCGGTTCTCCCGGAAGGTCGGCATGTACAGGACGACCTTCTTGCCCTCGGGCAGGCCCAGCCGCCGCTTGACCTCGGCGATCCGCTCGGCGTCGGGCCGGACGAGCGCGTCGGTGCGCGGGCTTCCGGACTCGATGACCTCGCCCTTGTAGCCGAGGGCGCGCTTCAGGACCGGGGTCGCGTACGAGCTCGGGGAGGCGAGCAGCGACCACTGGGCGCTGTCGTGCTCCAGGTCGTCCAGGACCTCCGGGCTGGTGTAGTAGTCGTGGATGAAGTCGTGGCCGATCTCCTTGATCGGCGTTCCGTGCCAGGTCTGGACGACCACCTGGCCGGCCCGGCGCCGGAAGCGGCGCGCCACGCTGTCGTTCAGGACGTAGTAGCGGGCGCGGGCCAGGGCGTCCCAGGCCTCGACGCTGTCGTACTCCACGGCGCGGGCGGTCGGCGGGACCTCGGCGCGGGCGTCGCGGACCAGCCAGATGTGGTCCAGCTTCTCGCCGCGGCGCACCAGCTCCTCGTGGATGGCGCGCGGCGCGTCACCGGACGCCTGCCCCTGGAAGGTGTCGTAGACGACGATGTCCTTGAGGGGCAGGGCGCGGCGCGCCGGGTACGTCTCGTCGCGCAGGACGCGCTGGGCGTACCGGGAGCGGTCGTGCGGGGAGAGCATCTCGTCCGCGACCAGCGCCATCCGGTCGTAGAAGCGGGCCTCGATCCGCATCCGGCGGCCCAGCACGGTGAGGCCGACCGGGCCGGCCTGGAGGGCACCGGCCGCGAACTGGACCGGGGCGCCGCGCTCGACGCCGAGCAGGCCCGCGGTGGTGCCGGCCTCGGAGACCGGGCGCAGCGTCGGCCACCAGCGGCCGTGGGGCAGGGTGGCGCGGCCGGCGTAGGACTCGGGCAGGACGGGCTCGAAGACGGCCTCGAACGTGTCGCCGTCCCGGGTGACGGGGTAGCTGAACTCGGTGCCGCTCGCGTTGTGGAAGACCAGCTCATACGGCTCGTCCACGGGCGCCGTGAAGCGGCCGCGCAGGGTGAAGGCGCCGTCCTGGGCGGAGACCTCGTCGATCAGCGGCGCGGAGGGCTGCACGGAGAGGGTCAGGTGACCGGTGTTGCCGCGCTTGGCGAAGACGGTGCGGCCGGTGTCCCCGCCGGGCAGCGGGATGACCAGGCCGGTGAAGCCGCCGCGCTCGTCGTGGACGAGGCGGTGGTCCTTGCCGTCGGTGCCGGTGACGGCCAGGCTCCACGGCTCGGGGGCCCATTCGCCGGGCGCGACCTCGGCGTCCGGTACGGCGGCCAGGTCGGCCAGCGGCACGCGCACGGTGAACGGGACCCGGCCGGAGCCGGTGGCCGCGGCGGTCTCCAGGGGGAGGGTGAGGACGGTGCCGCTGGAGACGTGTTCGGCGCGCAGGGTCGCGCCGGAGCCTCCGAGCTCGGCGGCGATCTCGCCGGCGATCTCGACGGAGTCGTCGCCGCCGGGGCGGACGTCGAGGGCGCGGGCCCGGACGACCTCGACCTGGATGGTCAGGGAGCCCTGGGCGTTGGGCACGATGCGGACGTCCGGGGTCACCCAGTGGGCGGGCGGGTTCTGGCCGCTGTCGGACTCGCCGCCCTTGAGGCGGGCGCGGTGCAGGCCGCCGGCGCCGGTGACGGCGATCGAGGTGGTCCATATGCCGTCGTGCCAGGTGCCGCCGGACTGGAACGTGCTCGGGTCGACGACGGCCGTGAAGCCGGCCCAGTCGGCGTGCCGCAGGGCCAGGTGCGGGACGTTCACGGTGGCCATCGGCGAGGCGACGGTCCGGGTGTTGACGACGGTGCGGCGGCGCTTGCCGCCCTCGCGGAAGACCAGCACCTTGCGGGAGGCGAGGCGGCTCTCGGCACCGAGGTGGCCGGGGATGGCGTAGCCGCGCAGCAGCAGCTTGCCCTCCTTCCAGACCGCCTGCTCCAGGCGGCTGACGACGCGGAGCTCGCGGCTGCCGAGGGTGAGGAGCTTGGCGGGGACCGGCGGACGGCCGTGCAGGAAGGGGTAGTCGGCCTGCGGGCGCGCCAGGCCCTTGGCCGGGACGCTGTAGGAGTAGTCGCGCTGGTGGTCGGTGAGGGCGATGAAGTCCTCGACGCGGCCCTCGCTGGCGAGGTAGGCCTTGAGGCGGTCGGCAACCGTGAGGCCGGACCAGGGGGCGGTGCCGATCTCCCGGACGAGGCCGCCGACCTCCTTGACGAACGCGGCGCGGAACTCGGGGCCGCCCTCGCCGACGTACTTGTAGATGAGCGGGAGCTCCTCGCTCAGCACGTTGTGGTCGTAGTCGCGCAGGTAGCGGGCGTACTTGGCGCCCTGCTTGCCCTTGAGGGCCTCGCGGACCAGGCGGATCGAGGTGACGCGGTCGATGACGGAGACCGGGTCGGTGGAGCGCTGGGTGATGGAGCGCTCGCCGGTCTCGCGGACGCGCCAGTGGTAGACGCAGTCGCTGAGGACGTCGACGCTGGAGGCGAAGTAGTGCGCCGGAATGCTGACGGGGGCGTCCTCGTAGAGGATGCCCTCGGGGTACTGGAAGCCGTGCTCGTCCCAGAAGCTGCGCCGGTAGACCTTGTTCCAGGCGGTGCGGTCGGTGACGAGCGCCGGGAACTTGGAGATGTGGGTCTTCAGCTGGGTCTTGGCGAAGGCGGCCCGGTGGCCCCAGGACTGCTGCATGCCGACGGAGCGGAAGCGCTTGACGTTGCCGCCCGCGAAGTCGGAGCCGGTCTCGTCCAGGGCGGCGATCAGGCGCTCGTACGCGTAGTCGGGCATGGTGTCGTCGCTGTCGACGAAGGCCAGGTACTCGGTGCCCTCGGTGAGGTGGCGGGCACCCACGTTGCGGGCGGCGCCGAGGCCGGCGTTCTCTTGCATGACGACCCGGAACCGCTTGTCCCGCGCGGCGAAGGCCTTGGCGATGGCGGCGCTGTTGTCCGTGGAACCGTCGTCGACCAGGACGCACTCGAAGTCGGCGAACGTCTGGGCGGCGATGGACTCCAGGCACTCGTCGAGGTAGAGCTCGACGTTGTAGACGGGGACGACGATGCTCAGGCGCGGGGGCATGGGTGGCGGGTTCTCCAGCGAAAGAAACTCTTGGATGATCAGAGGTTGAGAGCATCCTACTCGGTTACAGGATGATAAAGTCCCCCCATCGTGGACATATGCCGCCACCTGTTGGGACGGACGGCAAAGATTTCAGCCGCCCGCCACCTCGGCGTCGATGTTCGACCGAACGTTCGCTCAGACTTCGAGCTCACTCTCGATCTTCTTGAGCTGGTGCCGGGCCATCGCGAGGTTGGCGCGGCCGCGGTCGAGGGCGAGATAGAGGAAGAAGCCCTTGCTGCCCCGTCCCTTCAGCAGCCTGATCAGGTGGTACTGACCGCCGAGGGTGATCAGGATGTCCTCGATGTCATCGTTGAGTCCGAGCATGTCCATGGTGCGGACCTTGGCGCGCACCACGTCGGTGTTGCCCGCCGCGGCCACGCTGAGGTCGAGGTCCTTGCCGCCGCCCATGGTGCCGAGGGCCATGCCGCTGTCGTAGTCGACGAGGGCGACGCCCAGGGCTCCCTCGATGACGGTGGCGGCTTCCTTGAGCGCGGTCTCCACACTGGCCATGATCCGGTTCCTTCCTTGTGTACGGGTTGTGCACGTGGGTGTACGTGCGGTTCGTGATCGTTCGGTTGCTGCCGTGTCCGGTTGCCGCGGGGTGTCAGGCGGACGGGGACGGCGGCAGGGCCGGCCCGGGTCCGCGGCGCCCGAGGGTGTGGTCGATCAGCTCGGCTATGCGCAGGCTGGACCGGCGGGCCTCGAGGTGGAGCCGGCCCACGTTGACGCGGGGCTCCGCGATCAGGGTGAGGACGGCGGCCTCGCCGGCGGCGTAGGTGGCCACGTATCCGTGCTCGCCGCGGACGAGCAGCTCGCGGAATCCGCCCTGGCCCGTGCTGTCGCTGAGCCGCTGTGCCACCCCGAGGGCGGCCGCGGTCAGGGCCGCGACGGCCTCGACCTCCGTGGCGGCGCTGTCCTGGGCCAGGACCAGGCCGTCGGAGCTTCCGGCAAGGGCCCCGCTGAGCTGGGGGACCCGGGCTCGCAGCCGGCGGAGCTCGGCAAGTATCTCGGCTTCGGCCTCTGCGGGCACCATCGCCGTGCTCATCTCGGCCTTTCTCCTTTCGGGCTGCCTCCGCTCGGGGCGGTCGGCGCGCTCGGCGCGCAGTGCCGGTCGAAGCGGGAGCCTCACAGGCTTGCCTCCAGTGCATCGCGTAGCCGGCGGAGCAGCGCCACGTCCGGGGATTGGGTCTGGGTCATCCAGTCGGGCAGGGTCGCCGCGACGGGCACCGGGGCCGACGGGAGCGGGGTCGCAACGAGTCCCGCGGCCGCGAGGCGCCGTACGTCGAGCAGGGTGTGGAAGGCCGGCCGGCCCAGGACCCAGGCCAGGTCCGCGGGGGTCCGGACGCCGTCCGTGTGGGCCAGCAGGAGCCGCTGGCGGGCGGTGACGGTCTGGCCGGGGGCCGCCGCGCGGGGCACCACGGGGGCGGTGTCCAGCTGCGGGTAGGGCCAGACCGCGTCGAGGAGCTCCCGGCGGCGCTGGGTCTCGCGCTCGACCGCGGAAGCCGGGACGGAGCGGACGGAGCCGATCCAGTGGGTGGCCCCGCGGCGGAACCGGGAGGGCCCGCTGCCTGGGGAGAGCGCGAAGAAGGCGGCGTCGAAGATCGCGGCGAGGTGGCAGATTTCCATTTCGCCACCGGCGAGGCCGCCGCTGTCCACGAGGAAGCGGGCGACCTGGCCGTGGGCCCCGGCCCGGTCCACGGCCTCGCGCCAGCGCTCGGGGGCGAGGCCGCCGCCGGTGGTGAGCAGGACGTCGAGGCCGGGGGTGGCCGGGCTCTCGGCGTGGACGATGCGGCCGTCCTGGAGGAAGAGGGTGCCGCGGTCGCGGAGCAGGGCGCCGGTGGCGCGCTCGGCGGCGAGCCGGGTGAGGAGCGGGGAGACGGCGCCGGTTGCGAAGGCGGTCATCTGAGCACCAGTTCCTCCGCGAGGGTCCGGAGTCTGTGGCGGGCGAGGGCCAAGTTGCCCTCGGTTCGGTCGAGCCAGAGGTGGAGGAAGACGCTGCTGTCGAAGCTGGTCTCGACGAAGCGGAGCACGTGGTAGCCGGTCTGAGTGGTGACGATGACGTCCTCGACGGGCGGCCCGTCGGCGCCGGCGGCCACCGGGGCCACGGCCGTGGGGGCCACGGCGGCCGGGGCGGGCTGGGCGAAGGACTCGTACTCGGCGGCCGCCCGGGCCAGCTCCGCCGTCTCGGCGGCGGTGGTCTCGTGGTCGCCGACGGGCGACGCCCCGGCGGTGCCGAGGGCCAGCCCGCTGCTCCAGTCGACCAGCGCGGCCCCGCGCGCACCAGGCAGGGCCATGGCTTCGAGCAGGCATTCGTCGATCCCGGGCACGCGGGCTCCCCTCCCGACCGGATGTGCGAGGTACACGTCGTCCGGCGCGACAGGAGGGAACCTACTCAAGTTCCGCAGCCCGGAAGGGCCGTCTGGCATTTTCCGCGGGAACATGCGCAGAACAGCGCGACACCTTGGCCGGAACCCGTCGACTTCTGATCGGGATTGCTGATCACGGCCCGCCTGCCGGGACGGGAGAGCCGTGTGGCCGGCGCGGGATTCGAGCGGCGGACACGAACGGGCATGACCCGTCCGGGTGACCGCGGCCGGTCACTGCGTGCAGGTCAGGAAAGCCGGGAGCGGGGCGTCCTCGATCAGGCGGCGCGGCAGGGACAGGCCGAAGCGGCGTTCCAGGACCGCGAGGGTGCGGCGGTCCCGGTCGGCGCAGGGTTCGCCCTCGCGGTCGGCGGGGGAGGCGCCGTCGGCGGTGAGGACGCCGGCGGTGACGAGCTCGGGAAGCAGGTAGTCCGGCCGGTGGCCGCCGCGCCAGGCCTCCTCGCCGAGGCCGAAGCAGCAGACCAGCTCACCGTCGCGGGCGTACGAGAACAGCTTCGGCGGATGGTCGGGCTGGGGGTCGAGGTGGACGGCCTCCGCGCCGCCGCGGGAGACCTCGGCCAGCCGGTCGGCACCCGCCGGCATGCCGTGCTCGACGGCGAAGGACCAGCCGCCCCACCGGCCGACGCGGGCCACGCCGTCGCCGTCCGTGGTCTCGGCGACCATGGTCCAGGCGTCAGCGGCGCCCAGCGGGCCCGGCCGGATGCCGGGCAGCGCGCCCAGGCGCCGGGCGAGCTCCTCGGGGCCTATGCCCCGGGCGAAGGTGAGGCCGGCGTACCAGCCGTCCCAGTCGGCGAGCCACCGTATGGCGCCGCCCCGGTCCCCGATCATGTCCACGGTCGGTCCTCCGCGCATCGTGCCGGCACTCCCCCGACCGGCACAATAGTCACTGTGCGGGGGATTCCGGGAGGAGTCGCTCGACCATCGTGTCGATGATGCCCGCCACCGGGTAGCCCTCCAGCATCGTCGGCGCGGTCAGATCGTCCAGCATCAGGCCCAGCATCGCGAGGTACACCAGACGGATGCCCTGCCGGTCCCCGGGCAGGCCCACCGCCAGGTGCCAGGCGATGTTCGCCTCCAGCTCCTCGGTCTGGAACCCGGCCACCTCCGCCTGGAGCTCGGGGCGCCGGATGCCCTCCAGCCGCAGCTCCAGCATCGCGATGTGCACGCTGCGCTCGCGCCGCATCCGCTCCAGCAGCAGCATGAGCAGCACCTTGGTGTCCAGCGGTGTGGGCAGGTCCGCCGGGTCGGGGGCGATCCGCTCCCGGGTGCGGTGCAGGATCTGCACGAGCAGCTGGGCCCGGTTGGCGAAGTAGTTCGAGGCGGTCCCGGTCGGCACCCCCGCCTCGGCGTCGACCGCCCGCAGGGTGAGGCCGCGCGAGCCCTCGCGCGCCAGGACCTCGATGGCGGCGTCGAGCAGCGCGGTGCGGCGCTCGGGGTTGTGGCGCATGGGCGGTTCCTGACGGTGTGTGGGTGTGCGGGTGTGCGGGTGTGCCGAACGCTGCGCAGTGGGCACTCCACGCGCAGTGATTCGGACACGCTAGCGGACACGGCGGATCCCGACCCTCCCCACCAGCGCCTCTCACGTGTCACTCTGCCCCCATGGAGCGGATCATCGACGAGATTCGAGAGGAACTGTCCCGCCGGGTCGCCGTGACGGCGGACCGGCTCGCCGGCCGGACGCTGGCCGAGGACCCCGCGTACGCCGCCCTGCTCGGCCGGGCCGAGCTGCGCGAGCGGATCCACCACAACCTCGCGCAGTCCGTCGAGGGACTGGTCCGCAGCGCGCGCGGGCTGCCGGTGGAGCTCGGCGACGCCCGGGCCACCGGCACGCTCCGCGCCGAGCAGGGCCTGCCGCTCGCCTCGCTGCTGCGCACCTACCGGCGGGGCGGCCGGCTGCTGTGGCACACCCTCACCGAGGCGGTGACCGCGCACGACCCGGCCGCGCTCCCCCGGCTGCTGCCGCTCGCCTCGGTGCTGTGGGACGTGGTGGACCAGCTGACGGATGCGGTGGCCGAGGCGTACCGCCGTACCGAGGCCGCGCGCTTCGACCGCGACCGGGAGCGCAGGGCGGCCCTGCTGGACACCCTGCTGGACGGCGGGGGCCCGGCGGACGGACCGGCGGCCTCGGAGGCCGCGGCCCAGCTGGGGCTGCCCGAGCGGGGGCGGTTCGCGGTGGTCGTGATCGGCCCGGGCAGCTCCGGCGGGCACGGCGCCGAGCCGGCGGCGACCGGGCCGCGGGTGCTGTGGCGGATCCGCGCCGACGGGGAGACCGGACTGGTGGAACTGGGCAGCCGTCCGCTGGAGTCCGTACGGGACCTGCTCGCCCCGCTGGGGGTGCGGGCCGGGGTCAGCCCGGTCGTGGAAGCCCCGGGGGACCTGGCCCGGGCCCGGTGGCTGGCCGCGCTCGCGCTGCGCACCGCGCCCGGGTCCGCCGGGCCGCACACAGCGCTGCTGGACGAGCGGCTGCCGATGGCGCTCGTGGCCTCGCAGGCCGAACTGGCGGGCCGGCTGCGGCAGGTGGTGCTCGGCCCGGTGCTGGCGCTGCCCCCGGAGGACTGCCGTGTCCTGCTGACCACGCTGGGCACCTGGCTGGCCTGCCAGGGCTCGACGACGCAGGCCGCGCAGGTCCTGTACTGCCACCGCAACACCGTCTCCAACCGGCTGCGCCGCCTGGAGCACCTCACCGGCCGCTCCCTGTCCGATCCGGCGCAGGTGGTGGAACTTGCCCTGGCCCACGCCGCGGTCCTCCAGCGCACGGCGGGCGACCCGGCCTCCGCCCCGAAGACCGCCGCCGGCCGTCCGCCCCACCGCCCTGCCTGACCGCCCGGCCGCGCGGACCGGGGGGCGGGGCGCGTCTTCAGGGCGCGGGCCGGAAGGGCCGCTTCGCGGTCGGCAGGACGCAGTCGACGAGCAGCGCGCCGGCGGCGGCGGACGGGGGTGTCTCCGGGTCCTTCTCGCTCACATGCGGGCCGCCGCGCTGCGGATGGCCTCGCGGATGCGGAAGTAGGTGCCGCAGCGGCAGATGTTGGCGATGGCGTCGATGTCCTCGTCGGTGGGTGTGGAGGTCCGCCGGAGCAGGGCGACGGCGGCCATGATCTGGCCGGGCTGGCAGAAGCCGCACTGGGAGACGTCCTGTTCGAGCCAGGCCTCCTGCACGGGGTGCAGCTCGTCGCCGTCGGCCAGTCCTTCGATGGTGGTCACCGATCTGCCGGTGCAGGCCGAGACGGGTACGACGCAGGGGCGGACGTCCTGCCCGTCGAGGTGGCTGGTGCAGGCCTTGCAGACGTCCACGCCGCAGCCGTACTTGGGGCCGCGGACGCCGAGCATGTCGCGCAGCACCCACAGCAGGGGCAGGTCGTCGGGTGCGTCGACGGTGACGCTCCGCCCGTTGACGGTGAAGGTGTGCAAGGGCACGTCGGGGCTCCTGAACTGCGGGGTCAGCGGGGGTAGGGGGTGAAGTCGACGTCGAAGCGGAGCGGGAAGCTGCGGGGTTTGTTCCCGGTGGCCCGGGCCCAGGCGTTGGCGATGGCGCCCACGGCGGCGGGCACCCCGAGCTCGCCGGCGCCGCCGGGCTCGTCCCCGGTCGCCGGCATCACGATGACGCGTACGTCGCGCGGGGTGTCGCGCTGCCGGGCCCAGTGGAACTGGCTGTAACTGCCTTCCAACGGCAGGCCCTTGTCCAGGTGCAGGCCGGCCCGCAGGGTGGTCGAGACGGCGTCGGTGAGTCCGCCGATCATCTGGGCCTCCAGGCCCCGCGGGTTGACGGGCAGGCCCACGTCGACCGCGATGACGGCCTTGGTGACCCGGACGTGCTCCGGGTCGCGCGCATCGATCTCGACCAGGCAGGCCGTACGGGACTTGTACTCCTCGTGGAAGGCGATGCCCTGGGCGCAGCCCGCGGGCATCGGCCGGCCCCACTGCCCTTCCGCCGCCGCCTTGTCGAGGACCGCGCGCTGGGCGTCGGTCTTGAGGAAGGTGCGGCGGAACCGGTACGGGTCCCGCCCGGTCCGCGCGGCGAGTTCGTCGACCACGATCTCCTCGGCGCCGCGGGTGTTGGCGGAGTACACCGAGCGCCAGGAGCCGGTCGGGATGCCGGTGGGCACTTCGGTGAGGGCCTGGGTGGTGAGCCCGAAGTGGTAGGGGGACTTCACGGTGGTGTGGAACAGGGTCTGGGCCAGGGTGGCGTTGCCGATGCCCGGCGGGAGGCCGGCGGCGGTGGCGGTGATGATCTCGCCGAGTCCGTGCCGGAAGTCGGTCTCGGCGGCGGCGACCCGGTGCTCGAAGCTGAGGATCTCGCCGAGGGCGTGGGTGGCGCGGATGCGGTGGTGGGTGGCGGGGCGCATCCGGCCGTGCCGGGTGTCGTCGACGCGGGTCCACATGAGCCGGACGGGTCGGCGGCAGGCCTTCGAGACGCGGGCGGCCTCCAGGGCGGCGTCGAAGAAGAGGCGCCGGCCGAAGGAGCCGCCGGCCTGGACGACGTGGACGGTGACCTTGTCCACGGGCAGGCCGAGTTCGGCGGCGATGGTCTGGCGGGCCACGATCGGGGACTTGAGGCCGGACCAGATTTCGGCGCGGTCGTCCCTTGCGTCGGCGACGGCGCAGTTGGTCTCCATCGGCGCGTGGCTGACGAAGGCGAAGTCGAACTCGGCGTCCACGTACGGGGTGAGGAGCGGCGGGACGAGCAGGGGCGGGACGGCGGCGCGCAGCCTGGCCCGTACGTCGGCGTCCGAGAGGTGGTCGGCGGGGCCGGGGCCCCAGGAGACCCGGAGGGCGGCCTTGGCGTCGATGGCCTGGCCGAAGGTCTCGGCGACGACGGCGACCCCGGTCGGGATGGTGACCACGTCGAGGACGCCGGGCATGGCCCGGACGGCGGCGAGGTTGGCGACGGAGCGGACGGTGCCGCCGAGGGTCGGGGGGCGGCGGACCACGCAGGGTTTGGCGCCGGGCACGTCGAGGTCGAGGGTGTAGCGCTGGGCGCCGGTGACCATGGCGCGGGCGTCGATCCGGCCGGTGGGCCGGCCGACGAGGGTGTGCCGGTCGGTGTTCTTCGGGGTCGCGCCGAGCACGGCCAGGGCCGGGTCGGCGGCGGCGGCGGAGAGGCTGCCGTAGTCGGCGGTACGGCCGTCGGGGGCGCGTACGGTGCCGCTCGCGGTGGTCAGCGAGGAGGCGGGGAGGTTCCAGCGGCGGGCCGCGGCGGCGACGAGGCGGGCGCGGGCGGTGGCGGCGGTGCGGCGGACCGGCCCGTACAGCGAGCGGATGGAGTTGGAGCTGCCGGTGAGCTGGTTGAACAGCAGCTCGGGCCGGGCGTCGTCGAGTTCCACGCGGACGGAGGCCAGCGGCGCGTCGAGCTCTTCCGCGACGAGCATGGCCACGGCGGTGGTCAGCCCCTGGCCCACTTCCTCGCGCGGCAGCCGGAAGCGGATGGTGCCGTCGGGCTCGACGGTGAGCGCGAGCAGGGCGGCCGTGGGGGCGCCGGCCAGGATGAACAGGTCGCCGAGGTCCACCAGATCGGCCGGGGCGGGCAGGGTCGGGACGACGGCGTGGGCGGGCTGCGGGGCGAGGGCGTCGGCTCCGGCCCGGGTGACGAGGGCGAGCGTGGGCGCCGCGACCAGGTGGGTGAGGAAGGAACGGCGGCTCTGCCCGGTCATGTCACTGTCCCCCGACTGCGGGCCTGTTCGCACGGGCGTCTCCCGTCACCTCCGGCTCATTACCGCCACGTAGGGTAGCGGCCGTCCGAGGGGGTGGGAAGCGGAACGGCACGGGGAACCGGGAGGGGTTCTTCGTTCGAACCGGGAGGGGGGTCCTTCGTTCGGGGGGTGCCCGGTCGGGGACCCGCAGGTCCCCGCGTACGAGTCCCGCGACCCGGACGGGGAGTCCCTCGACCGTGCGCTCGACCGGCGCCGCCCCGGCAGGACTGTTTCCGGCCACGGGCGGACGATGGAGGGAGAGAACCCCACAGGAGGTGTGTGGCGATGACGAAGTTCATGGACGTCCACCACGACATGAAGGGCATCACGCAGGCCCAGCTGTCGGCCGCCCACAAGGCCGACCTGGCGATCGAGAAGGACGAGGGCGTGCACTTCGAGCGCGCCTGGGCCGACCCGAGCTCGGGCACCGTGTACTGCCTTTCCGAGGCGCCCTCGGCGGAGGCGGTCCAGCGGATCCACACGCGCACCGGCCACCCGGCCAGCGAGATCCACGCGGTCCCGCTCACCGTGTGACGGCCGGGGCTCCGCGGACGCAGGCGCCCGGGGCCGGGGACGGGGAGCGGGCTGCCGGAGACGGCCGGCCGGAGCCGCGAACGGAATCATGACCGGAATCGTTCGCACGGTCAGGAGACCGGCCGGAAGGCCTTTGGCATATGCCGGAAGCAAGACCTTTGCGGATGTTGCCAAACGCCTTACAGCCCTTCGCGGCCTGTGCCACAGTCGTCGTAGGCCCACCCCCCTCTTCATACCTGGCCGTGTCGCGCCCGTATCGGAGTCCCCATGCCGTCCCACCTGTTCGCGGACCGTCCCGCGCAGCCGCCCGAGCCCGGGTCGGTGGACGCACTGATCTCGCAGACCCGGCGGCTGCGCGGCGGTGTGGACGCCGTGCGCCGCGACACCGTCGTCGATGACGAGGGTGTCCAGGGCCGCTGGCAGCGTGCGCTGTGCGACCTCGCCGTGCACCACCTCGACGACCTGCGCGAGCAGCTGGACCAGCTCAAGGAGGGGCTGCCGCCCGCCCCCGACCTCGAAGAGCTCCCGGAACCCGGTCCGCAGGACGACGCCGATACCGCCGTGCAGACCCGCGTCGGCAGCGCCGAGTGGAACCTGCTGACCGATGAGGTCACCTGGTCCGAGGAGCTGTTCCGGATTTTCGGCCGCTCCCCCGGGGCGGGCCCGCTCCCCCTCGACGAGCTGGGATCCACCCTGTTCTCCGAGGACCAGCCGCTGCTGACCGCGATGGTGACGGCCTGCCTGGTCGACGGCAAGCCGATCGACGGGGAGTTCCGCATCGTCCGGGCCGACGGCCGGGTCCGGACCCTGCACATGCGGGGCGAGCCGGTGCTCGACCCCGACGGCTGCACCGCCTCCATGTGGGCCGTGCTCCGCGACGTGAGTGAGCTGCGCCGAAGCCAGCGCGCCGTCCGCGAGTCCCGTGACTCGCTCCAGCGCCGACGGGAGATCGAACACACCGAACACCGGTTGGCGGTCGAGCTGCAGGAGGCCGTGCTCCCCCCCTGGCGCGGCTCCCTGCGGTTCCCGCACGGCAGTACCGGCGCGCTCGACGTAGCCGCGCACTACCTTCCCTCCGCGAGCAGCGCCCTGATCGGCGGCGACTGGTACGACGCGCTCGAACTGCCCGACGGCTGCTCGCTGCTGACCGTGGGAGACCTGACCGGCCACGGCGTGACGGCCACGTCCGGCATGGCGATGATGCTCGGCGCCCTGCGCGGGATGGCGGTGGCCGGCATCGAGCCGGGCCCGCTGATGGGCTGGCTCAACCAGCTGTTGGAGGCCTCCGTGCAGCCCGCGCTCGGGTCAGCCGTGTGCTGCCGCTACGACCCCGCCCGCCGGACGCTCTCCTGGGCCCAGTCCGGACACCCGGCCCCGCTGCTGTTCCGCGGCGGCGCCGGCCGCGCCCTGATCGCGCCGGAGGGCGTACTCCTGGGCGCGACCTCCGGGGCGGCGTACGGGCAGGCCGAGGAGCGGCTGGAGCCCGGAGACGTCCTGGTCCTGCACACGGACGGGCTCGCCCCCTGCAGTACCGGCGCGGTCCGGTCGGACGGCACCGAGCGGCTGCTGGCGCTGGCGCCGCGGCTCACGGCGGCGTGGTCGGCGCAGGACTGCCTGCGCATGGTGGTGGAGGAGTTCGGCGCGAGCGACCGTGAGGATGACGCCTGCGTGCTCGTGGCCCGGATCGCGGACTGACGGACGACAGACGACCGGGGGATGTCGTGGCCGCGCCGGTGGGCGCGGCCTTCCCCCTCTTCGTACGCCGGTGGCGGCGGACGGGGATGCGGAAGCCGAAGCGGACGCCGGTGCCGGTACTGGTGCGGGTACCGGTGCGGACGGGGAGGCGGAGGCGGATGCGGTGGGCCGGCTCACGGTCTAGACGGTGTGCTGCGCCGGGCTGTTGGGCAGGGCGAGCTTGATCTCGACCCGCAGGTCCTCGATGCGTGCGTACCCCGCGTACTGGGCGGTGAGCCGGTACATCTCGCGCAGCCGGTCCCACGTCCGGTGCGAGGAGGTCTCGTTCATGGAGACCAGGGCCAGCCGGGCGTAGCGGTCGGCCTGTTCCGGGTCGTCGGCGATGAAGCAGGCGGAGGCCATCGAGATGTAGTCGAAAATCTGCGAGCGCTGGTGGCCGCCGGACCGCAGCCGCAGCGCCTCCCGGGCGTGCTGCTGGGCGATGGGGGCGGCCGAGGGGTCGTGGTCGGCGAGGGTGCGGTAGGCCAGCGCCTGCATGCCGTGCATGTCGGCCTCGTCGAAGTGCTGCATCCACGACGGCGGGGGCACGTCGCCCTTGTCCGACACGAACAGGTCCTCGGCCTCGCCGAGCGTGCGGCGCATGGCCTGGCCCTTGCCCATGGCGGCCTGCGCCCAGGCCTCGATGGTGTGCAGCATGGCGCGGGTCCGCGGCAGGGTCTCGTCGCCGGAGCCGGACTGTGCCAGCTTCATCAGGTCCAGGGCCTCGTTGGGCCGGCCCAGGTGGACCATCTGGCGGGCGGCGCGGGACAGGGCCTCCCCGGCGCGCGGCCGGTCGCCGCCCTCGCGGGCCGCGTGCGCGGCGATGACGAAGTACTTCTGCGCGGTGGGTTCGAGGCCCACGTCGTGGGACATCCAGCCGGCCAGGACAGCCAGGTTGGCCGCCACCCCCCACAGCCGCCGCTGGAGGTGGTCGGGGTGGTGGTAGGCGAGCATCCCCCCGACCTCGTTCAACTGCCCGACCACGGCTTTCCGCTGCAGGCCCCCGCCTCTGGAGGCGTCCCAGGCGCGGAAGACCTCCACGGAGCGTTCCAGGGCCTCGATCTCCTCGGAGCCGATGGGGGCGGCCTCGTAGCGGTCGAAGGCGACCGGATCGGCCTGGAAGGATTCGCCGATGCGCTGGGGTTCCTTGGCTGCGCGCGCGTCGGTGTGCAGCCAGTCGTACATGGCGTTGGTGAGGGCGGAGGTAGCGGTGAGCGCCACTCCCGCGCCCATCAGACCGCGACGGTTGAGCATGAGGTCCATTCCCGTGAATTCGGTGAGGACCGCGGCTGTGCGTTCGGGCGCCCAGGGCATGCCGTCGGGGTTCTCCTGCACCCCGTCCGCCTGCCGTTTGGAGGTGCGCCGCTGCCGTACGAACCCGAGGTCCTCGATGGTCACGACACGACCGAGCCGCTCGGTGAACAGGGCCGCCAGTACGGTGGGTACCGGTTCTCGGGGGGTCTCCCCCATGTCGATCCAGCGACGCACCCGCGAGGTGTCGGTCGCCAACTGGTGGTGGCCCATGGCCGCCGCCTGCCGGTTGACCATCCTCGCCAGCTCTCCCTTCGACCAGCCGGCCAGGCCGAACAGGTCGTTCAGTCGGGTGTTTGGACCTTTGCTCACGTCAAGCCCCCAGGTTCTCGGCTGATTTGACCCTAGCCCTCCGCCAAGTGCCCAGCGACTAATCGCCAGGGTTCGCCAGGGCACGCTTCGTGGTCCGCCACCCTTCGCCGGGTGTCAGGTAGGAATGCGCCTCCCCGACCCGGTCACCGGCGGAACTCCCCAGGGTGAAGTACGGGATCGGCGGGGCGGCGTACGCAACTCGTCGGCGCACGAAGGGAACCGCAAGCCATGTACGCAGCAACGTCCTCCGTGTCCGCCCCGGTCCGGCCGCTCCGCACGCTCCAGGCGGGCGGCGGCTCCTATCTCGATCCCGGCCGTCCCGCGGCACCGGTGCCCGGCGCCCTGCGGGCACGGCGCATGCCGGGGGCCGTGGCGCAGCCGCTCAGCGGAAGAATCGACCTGTCCGGGCCGCAGGGCGCGCAGTTGCGCACCGCGCTCGCCTCGGTGCAGCGGATCTGTCCGGAGTTCGCGCCGGTGCAGGTGCTGCGGCGCAGCGGGCGGTCGGTCCTGCTGGTCGGGACGACGGGCCGGGCGACGGCCGTGGCGAAGGTTTTACTGGACCACTCGCCGGAGTGGCGCGAGCGGTACCGGCACGAAATAGCGACGTACCGGGCGTTCGTCCGGCACCGCCCGCCGGTCCGGGTGCCGCGGCTGATCGCCGCGGACCCCGAGAACTGCACGCTGGTGGTCGAACGGATGGCGGGCCGGGTCGCGGCATTGCAGCGGCACCCCGTGGAGGCCCCGCCGCGGGCCGACGTACGGGCTGCGCTGGGCGCGGTGTGCCGGGTGAACCAGTGGCGGCCGCCGACGGAGCTGTTCGAGGACCCGCTCAACTATCCGCAGCGGATCGCGCGGTACCACGAGCTGGGGCTGCTGACCGACCGGGACCTGGGTGACCTGCAGAAGCTGCTGCACGGCCTGAAACTCGCGGGCGTGCAGCGGCAGTTCAACCACGGCGACGCGCTCCTGTCGAACCTGCTGCTGTCCCCGGCCGGGCCGGTGCTGCTCGACTGGGAGCACGCGGGCTGGTACCTGCCCGGCTACGACCTGGCCACGCTGTGGACGGTCCTGGGCGACGCACCGGCCGCGCGCAGCCAGATCAGCCGGCTGGCGCAGTCGGCCGGACCGGCCTCCCGGGACGCCTTCCTGGTCAACCTGATGCTGGTGCTGACCAGGGAGATCCGGATGTCCGAGACGGCGGTCCAGCGGTCGATGGCGGCGGCCGCGCCGGCACAGCCCCTGCCGGCGGGCGCCCTCTCCTCCGGCGAGGAGCAGCGGCTGCTGCTGCGCCGGCTGCACGACGACTGCGGCATGGCCCGCAGGGCGGTACGCGCGGCGGTCGGGACCCGCTGACCACCGGTCGGGCCCGCACCCCCGTACGAAGATCCCGTGGCGTACACACCTCGTGTGCGTACCACGGGATTTCGTGCGTCGGGGCTCGCGCATGGCTTGACTTCCCGTGCTCCCGCGCACAGTTTGCTGCTAAGCGGCCTCGGGGAAGTGGGGTGCGTTTCCGCGTCGTCCGGTGCGGTGCATCGGCGTGCTGCCGCATCGCGCTCGTACTGGACGTACTTGGGTGATGTGGCAGTGCGGCGAGGTGCCGTGCCGGGCGGCGCGGGGGCGTGCCCCACTTCCCCGAGGCCGCTTAGAGCATCAGGTCTTGCCTGTCCCGCGTCCCCTCCCCGCTGGAGCCTGCCCATGACTGCGAGCGCCTCCCCCTCCCCCGCCCCGGGTTCCCGGACCCGGCCCTCCCGCCGGTCGGTCCTCGCCGGGGCCGGGGCCGGGGTCGCGGCCGCCGTGCTGCCGGCCGCCGCGGCGCGGGCCGACGGCGCCGGCCAGGGGGCTGCGCTGGGCGAGTACGACGTCGTGGTGGTCGGCTCCGGGGCCGCCGGGATGACCGCGGCGCTCACGGCCGCCCGGCGGGGCCTGAGCGTGCTCGTGGTCGAGAAGGCCCCCGCCTTCGGCGGCTCGGCGGCCCGGTCCGGGGCCGGGATCTGGCTGCCGAACAACTCGGTGATCCTGCGCGCGGGGGTGCCCGACACCCCGGCGAAGGCGGCGGCGTACCTGGCCGCGGTGGTCGGGCCGGAGGTGCCGGCGGACCGGCAGGCGGCGTTCCTGGCGAACGGGCCGCGGATGCTGGACTTCGTGATGGCCAACAGCCCGCTGCGCTTCCGGTACATGGACGGGTACAGCGACTACTACCCGAACCTTCCCGGCGGGCTGCCGAACGGCCGCTCCATCGAGCCCGACCAGCTCGACGGCAATGTCCTGGGCGCCGAACTCGCCCGGCTGAACCCGGCGTACCTGCCGGTCCCGGCCGGGATGGTGGTGTTCAGCCAGGACTACAAGTGGCTGACCCTGGCCGCGGTCAACGCCAAGGGCATGGCGGTGTCCGCCGAGTGCCTGGCGCGCGGTACGGCGGCGGCCCTGCGCGGGGAGAGGCCGCTGACCATGGGCCAGGCCCTGGCGGCCGGGCTGCGGGCCGGCCTGCTGCACGCGGGGGTTCCGGTGTGGCTCGGCAGCCCGCTGGTGGACCTGGTGCAGGAGGGCGGGGCGGTCACGGGTGTGGTGGTGGAGAAGGAAGGCCTGCGGGGTGTGGTGCGTGCCCGCAAGGGGGTGGTCATCGGCTCGGGCGGGTTCGAGCACAACGCACAGATGCGGGCGCAGTACCAGCAGCAGCCGATCGGCACGCAGTGGTCGGTGGGCGCGAAGGAGAACACGGGCGACGGCATCCGGGCCGGCGAGCGGGTCGGGGCCGCCCTGGCGCTGATGGAGGACGCCTGGTGGGGTCCGTCGATCCCGCTGCCGGGGGAGCCGTACTTCTGCCTCGCCGAGCGCACCCTGCCGGGCGGGCTGATCGTGAACGCGGCGGGTGCCCGGTTCGTCAACGAGGCGGCCCCGTACAGCGATGTGGTCCACGTGATGTACGAGAAGGACCGGGGCGCACCCGGCTCGCACATCCCGGCCTGGCTGATCGTGGATCAGAACTACCGCAACAGGTACCTGTTCAAGGACGTCCTGCCGACGCTTCCGTTCCCCGACTCCTGGTACGGGGCGGGCGCGGTCAGGAAGGCCTGGACCTGGGACGCGCTCGCGGGGCAGATCGGGGTGCCGGCGGGGGCGCTGAGGGCGACGCTGAACCGGTTCAACGCGCAGGCGTGGAACGGGTCCGACAGCGACTTCCATCGCGGGGACACGGCGTACGACCACTACTACACGGACCCCGCCGTGTACCCGAACTCGTGCCTGGCGCCGGTGTGGGCGCCGCCGTTCTACGCGTTCCGGATCGTGCCGGGCGACCTCGGGACGAAGGGCGGCATCGTCACGGACGCGCGGGCCCGGGCGCTGCGGCCGGACGGCTCGGTGATCCGGGGCCTGTGGGCGGCGGGCAATGCGAGCGCCGCGGTGATGGGGCACAGCTACGCGGGTGCGGGATCGACGATCGGCCCCGCGATGACGTTCGGCTACATCGCGGCGAACGACATCGCGGACGCGTAGCGGGCCGGGCCCGGCCGGGCCGGCGGGTCCGGTGCGACCGGGGCGCCGCGGGTCCGCGGCGCCTTCCGGTTCTGCGGGGCCGTCGGCCCCGGCTGTCAGCCCTGCTGGAAGAGCTCGGCGGGGAGCGGCTTGAGCAGGGCGTACAGGTCGTCGCTGATGGGCCGGTCCCAGCTGGCGATGGTGACCAGCACGTTGTCGCTGCGGTCGAACTGCACGCAGCTGATCCGGCTCTCGGAGAGCTTGACCTTCCGGACGATGAGGAGGTTGTCGCCCTGCATCACGGGGCAGTCCTCGGTGCCGGTGACCTGGACGTCCTCGTCGTTCTCGAGGGCGTCGAGGAGCTGGGCGACCTCGAAGGGCACCTGGCCCTCGCCGAGGTCCCGGGCCGGGGAGCCCTCGGGAAGGTTGCCGATGATCATTGCGGGGCCGCGTCCGCCGAACAGGTCGTAGCGGAGAAAGACGCCCTGGCAGCTGCCGTCGGGCGCGGGGAGGAGCCCGGCCCCGAGATTGCCCGGCCAGTCCCCCGGGTCCATGGCCAGGACGTCGAAGTCCGGGCCGGCGGGTGTGGCGGCGCGGTTGCGGCGGAGGAAGGACATGCCGCCATGGTACGTGGCCGGTCGCGGTTTCCGGATCCCGGGGCGGGCAGTGGCGGGCTCCTGCAGGGGTGGGACGAGGGTGAACCGCGACACGCGTCCGGGGCCAGGGTGGCGATCGCGGCGCGTGTCGCACAGGCCACGGTGCGTCACGCGCGACGGGGACGTCGCCGAACGCCGGCCCCGGGCCCGTCCCGCCCGGGAGGCGGTCAGGAGGCGGGGGCCGCGGATCCCACGAGCCACATCGCGAAGAACTGCGCCCCGCCGCCGTAGGCGTGTCCCAGCGCCCGCCGGGCTCCGGGCACCTGGTGCTCCCCGGCCTGGCCGCGGACCTGGAGGGCCGCCTCGGCGAAGCGGATCAGGCCGGAGGCCCCGATCGGGTTGGTGGACAGGACGCCTCCGGAGGGGTTCACCGGGAGGTCCCCGTCGAGTTCGGTCGCCCCTGCCTCGGTGAGCTTCCAGCCCTCGCCCTCCTGCGCGAAGCCCAGGTTCTCCAGCCACATCGGCTCGTACCAGGAGAAGGGCACGTACATCTCCACGGCGTCGATCTCGCGGCGCGGGTCGGTGATGCCCGCCTGCCGGTACACGTCGGCCGCGCAGTCCTTGCCCGCCTGCGGCGACACGAAGTCCTTCCCGGCGAAGAGGGTCGGCTCGCTGCGCATCGCGCCGCCGTGCAGCCAGGCGGGCGGCTTCGGCGAACGGGCCGCGCCCGCCCGGTCGGTGAGGACCATGGCGCAGGCGCCGTCCGAGGAGGGGCAGGTCTCGGAGTAGCGGATCGGGTCCCACAGCATGGGCGAGGCCTGGACCTTCTCCAGGGTGATGCCGTGCTCGTGGAGGTGTGCGTACGGGTTCTTCAGCGCGTTGCGGCGGTCCTTGTAGGCGACGAGCGTCCCGACGGTGTCGGGCGCGCCGGTGCGCCGCATGTATGCGCGCACGTGCGGGGCGAAGAAGCCGCCCGCGCCCGCCAGCAGCGGCTGCTGGAAGGGGACGGGCAGGGACAGGCCCCACATGGCGTTGGATTCGGACTGCTTCTCGAAGGCCAGGGTGAGCACGGTGCGGTGGGCGCGGGCGGCGACCAGGTTGGCGGCGACCAGTGCCGTGGACCCGCCGACCGAGCCGGCGGTGTGCACGCGCAGCATGGGCTTGCCGGCGGCGCCGAGGGCGTCCGCGAGGTACAGCTCGGGCATCATGACGCCCTCGAAGAAGTCGGGGGCCTTGCCGATGACGACCGCGTCGATGTCCGCCCAGGCCAGTTCGGCGTCGGCGAGGGCGCGGACCGCGGCCTCGCGGACGAGGCCGGCGATGGACACGTCGTGGCGGGCGGCGACGTGCTTGGTCTGGCCGATGCCGACGACGGCCACGGGCTCCTTGCTCATGGGCGGTCCCCTTCCAGGACGGCGACCAGGTTCTGCTGGAGGCAGGGGCCGGAGGTGGCGTGGGCGACGGCCCGGTCGGACTCGCCCCGGTGGATCCAGGCGGCGGCCTCGCCGATCCGGATCAGGCCGGCGGCCATGAGCGGGTTGGCGGCCAGGGCCCCGCCCGAGGGGTTGACGGCCACGGCGCCGTCGTCGCCGATGCCGAGGGCCTTGCGCAGCACGACCTCCTGGGAGGAGAACGGGGCGTGCAGTTCGGCCGTGTCCACGGGCCGGTCGAAGAAGCCGGCGTGCCGGGCCGCGGTCCGGGTGGACGGGGAGTCGGTCAGGTCGCGCAGGCCCAGGCCGTGGGCCTCGATGCGGTGGTCGATGCCGGTGATCCAGGCAGGGCGGGCGCACAGCCGCCGTGCGGTGTCGCCGGCGGCCAGCACGACCGCGGCCGCCCCGTCGCCGATGGGTGGGCAGTCGCCCGTACGCAGCGGCCGGACCTGGTAGTCGCCCGGCGGGACGGGGCCGCGGAGCTGGGCGTGCGGGTTGGCCCCGGCGGCGGCCCGGCTGCGGGCGCCGATGGCTGCGAGGGCGGGCTCGTCGGTCTCGCCCGCGTCGATCAGCGCCTGTGCCTGGAGGGCGGCCAGGGCCACCGGGTCGGGCCACAGGGGCGCCAGGTAGTAGGGGTCGAGCTGCCGGGTCAGGACGTCGCGCACCGGGCCCGGGGAGGATTTGCCGTAGGCGTAGACGAGCGCGGTGTCGGCCTCACCGGTCTGGATCTTGACCCAGGCCTCGTAGAGGGCCCAGGCGCCGTCCATTTCTACGTGCGACTCGGAGATCGGCGGCCAGGCGCCGACGCCGTCGAGGGTCATGGTGAACGAGAAGGCCCGGCCGGCGAGGTAGTCGCAGGAGCCGGAGCAGGTGAAGCCGATGTCGGAGGTCCGCAGTCCGGCCTGGCGGAGCACCTCGTGCAGGACCGGCATGACCATCTCGACTTCGCTCAGCTCGTCGGTGCGGCGCAGGTGGTCGCTCTGCGCGAAGGCGACGACCGCGACCTCACGCGCGCACCGGGTCCCGTCGGTCACAACAGCTCCTTGTACGTGTCGTACGCGGCGTCCGGTTCGCCGGTCGGGCGGTAGTGGTCGGGGTAGCGGCCGCCTTCGGCCCACACGGGCTCGACGCGCAGCCCCATGCGGACCTGGTCGTAGGGGATGCCGCCGATCCGGCCGTGCAGGGCGAGGTCGGCGCCGTCGAGGGCGATGTGCGCGTAGACGTACGGCACCTCGATGTCGAGGTTCTTCGCTTTGATGTTGACGATGCAGAAGGTGGTCACCGTGCCGCGCGGGCCGACCTCGACGCGGTCGGTGGTGGCGACCCCGCAGGTGGGGCAGGCGCCGCGGGGCGGGACGTACACCTTGCGGCAGGAGGGGCAGCGTTCGCCGACGGTGCGCTGCTCGGCGAGGGCGCCCAGGTACGCGGTCTGGGCGCGGCCGGGGCTGTAGGTGTAGTCGAGGCGGGCGGGGGCGACGATACGGGTGACGGGCTCGGTGAAGACCCCGTCGTGCGGGGCGGGGGGGCCGGCCGCGGGCCGGCTGGGCTCGTCCGGGTCGCAGGGTTCGAAGCAGGCGATGTCGGTGATGGAGCCGGTGCGTTCGGCGGCCCAGCGGATGCGGACCCGCATGCCGGTGCGGACGGCGTCCGGGCCGGGCGCGTCCAGGGCGTGCAGCAGGGCGGTGTCGGCCCCGTCGAGGCGGACCAGCACCCAGGCGAAGGGGGTGTCGAGGGGCTGGTTCGGGCGGGGGCGGCCGTTCCAGGCGAAGGTGGTGACGGTGCCGGTGGCGGCGATCTCGACGAGCTCGCGCAACTCCTCGGCGGTGGCGGGGTCGTACTCGAGGGGCGGGACCATCACGGTGCCGCCGGAGGTCTTCACGCCGAGGACGACGCGCTCGCGCAGCCCGGTGAGGAAGGCGCTCTGCACCGGTCCGAGGGACCGGGTGAAGGGGAACTCGACGACGAGGGGCGCGCGCAGCACCTCTGGCGGGGACGCGGCGGTCATGGGCGGCTCTCCCAGTTCTCCGGGTCGGGCGGTCGGGCGGGTCTCGCGGATGGGGCGGGTGGGGTGGGTGGGTGTGGCGGCACGGGCGCGCAAGGGGTGGCCGGCGGCCCGGGCCGGGCGCGCCTCAGGCGCGGCGGTACACCGGGGGGCGCTTCTCGGCGAAGGCCCGGGCGCCCTCCTTGGCATCGGCCGTGTCGAAGACGGGCCATCCGCGGGCCAGTTCGGCGGCCAGTCCCGCGGTTTCGTCCAGTTCGGCGGTCTCGTAGACCGAGGCCTTGACGGCTTCGACGGCGAGGGGTCCGCAGGCGTTGATCTGCTCGGCGACCTCCAGGGCCTTGGCCAGTGCCGTCCCGGTGGGGACGACGTGGCCGACGAGCCCGATCCGCGCGGCCTCCTCGGCGGAGTACGGCCGGCCGGTCAGGAGCATCTCCAGGGCGTGGGTGCGGGGGATCTGGCGCGGCAGCCGTACGGTCGAGCCGCCGATCGGGAACAGGCCCCGCCGGACCTCGAAGAGTCCGAAGGTGGCGTCGGCGCCCGCGACGCGGATGTCGGTGCCCTGGAGGATCTCGGTGCCGCCGGCCACGCAGTACCCCTCGACGGCGGCGATGACGGGTTTGCGCGGGCGGTGGTGGCGAAGCATCGCCTTCCAGTGCAGGTCGGGGTCGGCCTTGAGGCGGTCCCGGTACCGGTCTCCGGCCATGCCCTTTCCGGCGAGCGCCTTGAGGTCCATCCCGGCGCAGAAGTCCCCTCCGGCACCGGTCAGGACGATCGAGCGGACGGTGTCGTCGGCGTCGGCCTCCAGCCAGCCGTCGTGGAGGCCGACGAGCAGGGGCAGTGTGAGCGCGTTCTTCGCCTCGGGGCGGTTCATGGTGAGCACCAGCGTGGCGCCGTGCCGTTCGACGGTGAGGTGTTCGGTACCGACCATTGCCGTCCTCCCTCTGAAGACCTAGAACAGGTTGCAGGAGCGCGGGGTGCAGTTCAAGGGTTTTCTGACACACAGTCAGTTTTCTTGTCCCGCACCCTTCCCAGTTGGTGGGGGCGGCGCTCTAATGGCCGCCGGGCGGCCCGGCCGGCCGTCCGCCGAGGGAGCTCGGCGCTTCGGGGGTGAGGAGGAGCGGTGGAGTACAACCTTGCCGACCTGTTCGAATCGGTCGTGGACGTGGTCCCGGACCGCGAGGCCCTGGTGTACGTGGACCACCCGGGGACCGGTGCCGAGCGCCGCCTGACGTACGCGCAGCTGGACGCGGCGGCCAACCGCATCGCCCACCACCTCCGCGACAGCGGACTCAAGGCCGGCGAGCACGTGGGCCTGCACCTCTACAACGGGGTCGAGTACCTCCAGACCGTGCTGGCCTGCCTGAAGGCCCGCCTGGTGCCGGTGAACGTCAACTACCGGTACGTGGAGGAGGAGCTGGTCTACCTCTACAACGACGCCGACCTCGCCGCGCTCGTCTTCGAGGGCGGGTTCACGGCGCGGGTGGCCGCCGCCCTGCCGCGCACGCCGAAGCTGCGCCATCTGATCCGGGTCGGGGACGCCCCCGAGGGTGCGCCGGAGCCGGCCGTCGCCCCGGTCGCATTCGCGGACGCCGAGGCGGCAGGCGCGCCGACCCGCGGCTTCCCGCCCCGCTCCCCCGACGACCTGTTCATCATCTACACCGGCGGCACCACCGGCATGCCCAAGGGCGTCATGTGGCGGGCGGAGGACCTGTTCTTCGCAGGGCTGTTCGGGGGAGAGCCGTCGGGCGAGCCGGTGAAGCGTCCGGAGGAGCTGGCGGAGCGGGCCGCGGCCCGCGCGGCCGGGCTCACCTTCTTCCCCGCCCCGCCGCTGATGCACGGCACGTCGACGCTGACCGCGTTCATCGCCTTCAACTACGGCCAGCGGGTGGTCATCCACCGCAAGTACGTCCCCGAGGAGGTGCTGCGGACGATCGAGAAGGAGAGGGTGTCGAGCGTGTCCCTGGTGGGCGACGCGATGCTGCGGCCGCTCATCGACGCCCTGAAGGGCCCGCTCGAGGGGACCGACCTGTCCGCGCTGTTCAGCGTGTCCTCGTCGGGGGCGATCATGTCGGACTCGGTCCGCGCCGAGTTCCTCCGCCTCGTCCCGAACGTGCTGCTGCTGAACAACTTCGGCTCCTCGGAGTCCGGGTCCACCGGCCGGGCGGCCGACGACGCGGGCCCGGAGAGGGGCTTCCGACTCGTGGTCAACGACCGTACGCAGGTGGTGGACCCGGCGACGCACGAGCCGGTGCCGCCGGGCGTGCCCGGACGGCTGGCGCAGCACGGCCACGTGCCGCTCGGCTACTACAACGACCCGGTGAAGACCGCCGAGACCTTCTTCCGGAAGGGCGGCGAGCGGTGGGTGCTGCTCGGGGACATGGCCGCCGTGGACGACCAGGGCGTCGTCACCGTCCTGGGGCGCGGATCGCAGTGCATCAACACGGGCGGCGAGAAGGTGTACCCGGAGGAGGTCGAGCAGGCGCTCAAGGCCCATCCGGACGTGTACGACGCCCTGGTCGCCGGGGTGCCGGACGCGCAGTGGGGCAGCCATGTGGCGGCGGTGGTCCAGCTGCGCGAGGGCGCGCCGGAGCCGACGCTGGACGAGATCCAGAGCCACTGCCGGACCAGGCTGGCGGGGTACAAGATCCCGCGCCAGCTGGTCATCACACCGGCCGTCCGGCGGTCGCCGAGCGGGAAGGCGGACTACCGGTGGGCGAAGTCGGTGGCGGTGGAGGCCGATGCGGCCGCCCGCCGGGACCGGGTGACTGGGTGACCGGTGACCGGTGACCGAGTGACCGAGTGACCGGGCCGGCCGGGGTGACCGGGCCGGCCCGGGGCGTGCCGCAGGCACGGGCTCAGCCCAGCGTGAGGTGCACGACGTCGATCTCCTCGCCGCGGGCACGGGCGAACTCCTGGCCGCGCCCGACGGCGGTGAAGCCGCACTTCTCCAGCACGCGCAGGGAACCGGCGTTGTCGGCGGCCGCGTGGGCGTGCAGGGGCCGGCCGCCCTCCAGCGCGATCAGCTCGGCGAGCGCCGCGGTGGCGATGCCCCGCCCCCAGTGGGCGCGGCCGACCACGTACGTGACCTCGCGTTCGGCGGCGGGCCCGAAGACGGCTGCATGGCCCGCGACGGCCCCGTCGGCCAGGATCGTGCGCAGGAGCACTCCGGGGTCCGAACGGACCTTGGCCCAGTGCCGGTCGAACGCGTCGGCGTCGTAGTGGTAGCCCCGGGTGATCGCCGCCATCCACTGCACCCGGGGGTCCGTCAGCTGCTCCCGGAAGACCTCCAGATCGCCGTCCCGGACCTCGCGCAGGGACACCTCCGCCGGATTCGGAGCCGGAGCCGGAGCTGTGCCCGGGGCAGGGTCGGCCTCGGTGTCCGCGCCCGCCAGGAAGCCCTCCACCCGGGCCGCGAACCAGGCCGGATCGTCCAGCCACGGAAAGTGGCCGGCCGCCGGCTGGACGTCCACCGCTCCGCGCGGGAAGCAGGCGGCGAGCTCGGCAGCCAGGCCGGGACTCGGATGGGTGTCCAGCTCTCCGGCCAGCACCAGGACCTCGCCCCGGACCCGGCGGAGCGCGGCCCTGGTGGCCGACGGGTCGCAGGCGCCGGGGCCGGCGAAGGCGACCGCCGCCTCCGCGTTCTGCTGCCGTGCGTTCCCGGCCGCGTGGGCCCGGGCCGTCTCGTCCCAGCGCCCGTACGCGAGCGGCATCACCAGGTCCCATTCCTCCTCGGAGTCGCTGCCGTCGACGAGGATCCGGCCCAGGGCGGCGATGGCCGTGTCGTACGGTTCGCTGCCCGCCCGGATCCGGGCGTCCGCCAGGCGCTGCTGCGGGTCCCGCTGCAGGCCCACGGCCCATGCGGTCGGGGTGACCATGACGAGCCGGCGCAGCCGTTCGGGGTGCGCGGCGGCGTAGAGCAGGCCGAGGTTGCCGGCGGCGGAGTGGACCAGCAGGTCCATGCGCTCCAGGCCCAGGTGCAGCCGCAGGACCTCGACGTCGGCGACCTGGTGGTCGACCCGGTAGGTCCCGGTGTCGGCCGGAACGGCGGAGTCGCCCGTGCCGCGCAGGTCGAGCAGGATCAGGGTGCGGTGGGCGGTGAGTCCGCCGAGGTCGCCCAGGTACTCGGCGGCGCGCATGGCGCCACCGGGCAGGCAGACCAGCGGTTCGCCCTTCCCCTTTACGTGATAGGCGAGTTCGGTACCGTCGTAGGTGGTGAAGGAAGGCATGCGCGCATCCCATCATGCGACCACTCGTTCGAGTCATTGATTTCAGCCGCCCGGGTCGGGCAATGTACCGAATGATCGGTCGGCTGTTCGGCTCACGACGGGGTGAGGTCACATGAGGCAGTACGAGGACGTCCAGGACGCGGGCGAGCGGCTCGGCCGCGACGAGTTGGCCGCACTCCAGCTGACCCGGCTGCGGGACAGCCTGGCCCGCGCCTACGAGCGGGTGCCCTTCTACCGGCAGGCCTTCGACAAGGCCGGGGTGCATCCGGACGACTGCCGCTCCCTCGCCGATCTCGCCCGTTTCCCCTTCACCACGAAGGCGGACCTGCGCGACCATTACCCCTTCGGGATGTTCGCCGTGCCCCGCACGGAGGTACGCCGCCTGCACGCCTCCAGCGGCACCACCGGCCGCCCCACCGTGGTGGGCTACACGGAGGGGGACCTCGACACCTGGGCCGCGGTCGTCGCCCGCTCGATCCGGGCGGCGGGCGGGCGCCCGGGCCAGATCGTGCACATCGCCTACGGGTACGGCCTGTTCACCGGAGGCCTGGGCGCCCACTACGGGGCGGAGCGGCTGGGCTGTACGGTCGTGCCCGCCTCCGGGGGGATGACGGACCGCCAGGTCCGGCTGATCCAGGACTTCCGGCCCGAGGTCATCATGGTGACGCCCTCGTACATGCTGACGCTGCTGGACGAGATGGAGCGCCAGGGCATCGACCCGCGCAGCACCTCCCTGCGGACCGGGATGTTCGGTGCGGAGCCGTGGACGGAGGGGATGCGCCGGGAGATCGAGGAGCGGCTCGACATCGACGCGGTGGACGTCTACGGCCTGTCCGAGGTGATCGGACCCGGTGTCGCACAGGAGTTCGCCACCCACAAGGACGGCCTGCACATCTGGGAGGACCACTTCTACCCGGAGGTGGTGGACCCGCTGACCGGCGAGGTGCTGCCGGACGGCGAGCCCGGCGAGCTGGTGTTCACCTCCCTCACGAAGGAGGCCATGCCGGTGGTCCGCTACCGGACCCGGGACCTGACGCGGCTGCTGCCGGGAACCGCCCGGCCCGCGTTCCGGCGCATGGAGAAGATCACCGGGCGCTGCGACGACATGCTCATCCTGCGCGGGGTGAACCTGTACCCGACCCAGATCGAGGAGATCCTGCTCGGGACGCCCGGCCTGGCCCCGCACTTCCAGCTGCGGCTGACCCGCGAGGGCCGGATGGACGCGCTGACGGTGCGGGTGGAGGCGCGCCCGGATACGGACGCCGGACGGCGGGAGTCCGCGGCGGCCGCCGTGGTGCGGGCGGTGAAGGAGGGCATCGGCGTCACCGTCGCGGTGGAGGTCGTCGACCCGGAGACGCTGGAGCGCTCCGTGGGCAAGCTCAAGCGTCTCGTCGACCTGCGCGGCACCGGGGAAGGAGGGGACACGCGTCCGGGCGGCTGACACGCCCGATCGGCCGCACTCGGTCCGGCCTCCGAGAGCCCTCGGGCCCGTGCGGGTAGTGCATGAGGCGTGACCGCCAAGCTCCGACACCTCCACGACCGGCTCCAGGCCTCCCCGGCCGGGCTCGCCTGGAGCCGGGGGCGCGAGATGGAGCTGATGCACCGGGCCATGGGCTTCGCCGCCCTCGGGTTCCTGACCCTGGTGCCCCTGCTGGTCGTGGTGGCGGCCGCCGCGCCCGGCAGCGGCTCGAACTTCGGCCGCTGGCTCGGTCAGGCCCTCGGGGTCACGGCGTCCTCCCGGGCCCGGATCGAGGTGCTGTTCGCTTCGGCCGACCTGGCCCTGGAGCGGACGACCGCCTTCGGCCTCGCGGCCTTGGCCGTGTTCGGCCTCACCTTCGGGTCGGCCGTGCAGACCGGGTACGAGAAGGTGTGGGACCTGCCCACCGCCCGGTGGCACACCATGTGGCGGCACGTCGTCTGGCTGGCCCTGCTGGTGTGCTACCTGGCGCTGCTCGTCGGGATCCCCGCCCCGTCGGACGACGCGCTGGGCAACCTCCTCGTCGGCAGCGGGGACGTCGTCGGCACCTGCGTGTTCTTCTGGGGGTCCCAGCACCTGCTGCTCGGGGGCCGGGTCCGCTGGCGGGCCCTGCTGCCCGGGGCGGTGACGACCAGCCTGGGCCTGCTCGGCCTGCGGATCTTCTCCCAGCTGGTGTTCTCCCCGCTGATCGCCTCCAACGCCGTGACGTACGGGCCGTTCGGCACCCTGCTGGTCGTCCAGTCCTGGCTCGTCGGCGTCGGCTTCGTCGTCTACGGGGGCGCGCTCGTGGGCCGCCTGGTACACGAGCACCTGACCCTGCGCCGACTGCAGCACGAGGTCCTGCTCCCCGACTGAACCGCACCGGCTGAACCGCCCCGCCGGCCCCCGGCCGGCCCGCGGCGCCCCGTGTCAGCGGCCGGCCCGGCCGAACCGGTCCCGCAGCTCGCGCTTGAGGATCTTGCCGCTGGCGTTGCGCGGCAGGGCGTCCACGAACAGCACCCGCTTCGGCGCCTTGAAGTGGGCCAGCCGATCCCGCGCGTACGCCAGCAACTCCGCCTCCGCCACCTCCCCGCGCGGCACCACCACCGCCGTGACCGCCTCGATCCAGCGCGCGTCGGGCACGCCCACGACCGCCGCCTCGGCCACCGCCGGGTGCGTGTACAGCACGTCCTCGACCTGCCGGGAGGCGACCAGCACCCCGCCCGAGTTGATGACGTCCTTGACCCGGTCGACGACCGTGAAGTACCCCTGCGCATCGCGCACCGCCAGGTCACCGGAGCGGAACCAGCCGTCCCGGAAGGCCTTTTCCGTGGCCTCCGGGTCGTTCCAGTAGCCCAGGCAGAGCTGCGGTGAGCGGTACACCACCTCGCCCGCGGTCCCGTCGGGCACGTCCGCGCCCTCCTCGTCGACGACCTTCGCCTCGACGTGCCGGACCGGCCGCCCGCAGGACTCCAGCCGCCCCTCGTGCTCCGCGGGCCCGAGCACGGTGGCCAGCGGCCCGATCTCGCTCTGCCCGAAGCAGTTGTAGAACCCGAGCCGGGGCAGCCTCGCCCGCAGCCGCTCCAGGACCGGCACCGGCATGACGGACGCCCCGTAGTACGCCTTGCGCAGCGCGCCCAGCTCGCTCCGCTCGAACTCGGGGTGGTTGGCGACGGCGATCCACACCGTGGGCGGCGCGAAGAAACTGTCCGCCCGCCCCGCCTCCACCAGCCCGAACAGCTCCTCGGCGACGGGCGCGTCGAGGATCGTGTTCCGCGCGCCCACGGCCAGGTAGGGCAGCAGGAAGACGTGCATCTGCGCCGAGTGGTACAGCGGCAGCGCGTGCACCGGCAGGTCCTGCGGATGCAGGTCCAGCGCCTCGACGGCGCTCTCGTACTCGTGGACCAGGGCCCGGTGCGTCATCATCGCGCCCTTGGGCAGGGCGGTGGTCCCCGAGGTGTAGAGCAGCTGCACCACGATGTCCGGGGCGCCGACGGGCTCGAAGGGCAGCGGGTCGGCGAGCTCCGCGAGGAACGAGCCGGGCGCGTCGCGCAGCGGCTGCACGGCGTACCCGTCGGGGATCCGCGGGGCCAGGTCCGGGTCGGCGAGGACGAGCGCGGCCGAACAGTCGTCCAGGATGTACGCGAGGTCCTCGCCGGTGAGGTTCTGGTTGACCGGGACGTGCGTGAGGCCCGCCCGGGCACAGGCGAGGAAGGCGAGCAGGTAGGCGTCGGAGTTGTGGGCGAAGGCCGCGACCCGGTCGCCGGCGGCCAGCCCGTACCGCTCGCGCAGGACGGCGGCGCCGGTGGAGACCGCGGCGTCGAGCTCGGCGTACGTCCAGGCCCGGTCCCGGTACCGGATGGCCTCCCGCCCGGGGAAGCGCCCCGCGCTGTCCCGCACCAGCCCGTCAACCGTGTTGTGCCGCACTGCCGTCATGCCGTGATCCTCGTCTCCCCGCGCACGGGAGGTCAACCACCGGAAGGCGCCGACCGACCGTGCTACAGGCCCGCTCGAACGCACGCCCCACTCTGCCGGGTGGTCCTCGCCGTCGGCGGCGAGGACGGCCTCCCCGTGGGAAATCGGGTTGAGGGCGGTCCGGGTGTTGCCGCACCGGGTCAAAGCGGCCTCGACGGCATCGGGCCAGGCGGGGAACCCGGCACCGGCCGGTGCCCGGCGGGCGTACGTCCGGGCGGCGACCATGCGCTCCGCGGCCCGGTCGCGCGGGCCCGTCACACCGCCCGGTCGCGGCCCTCCCAGTGCGGGTCGCGCAGCCGCCGCTTGTACAGCTTGCCGTTGGGGTCGCGGGGCATCTCGGCGATGAACTCGACCGTCCGGGGCCGCTTGTAGCCGGCCAGCAGGCCCGTGCAGTGCGCCAGGATCGCGGCGGCCAGCTCCTCCCCCGGCTCGTGTCCGTCGGCCGGCTCGACGACGGCCTTGACCTCCTCGCCCCGGTCGGCGTGCGGGATGCCGAAGACGGCGGCGTCGGCGACCGCCGGATGGGTGAGGAGTGCGGCCTCGATCTCGGCGGGGTAGATGTTGACCCCGCCCGAGATGATCATGTCGATCTTGCGGTCGCGAAGGAAGAGGTAGCCCTCCTCGTCCAGCAGGCCGAGGTCGCCGACCGTGAAGAAGTCGCCGATGCGGTTCTTCCGCGTCTTGCCCTCGTCCTTGTGGTAGCTGAAGCCGCCGGTGTTCATCCTCATGTAGACGGTGCCGACTTCCCCGGCGGGCAGCCGGTTGCCGTCGTCGTCGAAGACGGCGAGCTCGCTGATCGGCCAGGCCCGGCCGACCGTCCCCGGCTTCTTCAGCCAGTCCTCGGCGGTGGCGAAGGCCCCGCCGCCCTCGCTGGCCGCGTAGTACTCCTCCACGCAGTGCCCCCACCAGGCGATCATCGCCCGTTTGACGTGGTCGGGGCAGGGGGCGGCGCCGTGGATGGCGTGCCGCAGGGAGCCGACGTCGTACGCCGACCGGGTCGCCTCCGGGAGCGCGAGCAGGCGGTGGAACTGGGTGGGGACCATGTGGGTGTGGGTGCAGCGGTGGGCTTCGATCAGCCGCAGCATCTCCTGCGGCGTCCACTTGTCCATCAGCACCAGCGGGTGGCCGATGTGCAGCGAGGCGCCGGCGAACTGCAGGACGGCCGTGTGGTAGAGCGGCGAGCAGACCAGGTGCACGTTGCCGTCGAAGGGGCGGATGCCGAAGATGCCGAGGAAGCCGCCGAGGTGGGTCTCCTCGGGGGTCTTGCCGGGCAGCGGGCGGCGGATGCCGCGGGGGCGGCCGGTGGTGCCGGAGGTGTAGTTCATGACCCAGCCGAGGGTGCGCCCCTCCGGGGGTGTGCCGGGCCGGCCGTCGAGGAGTCCGGCGTACGGGCGGAAGCCCGGGACGGTGCCGACGGCGTAGCGGTGGGTCGCGGGCAGGGCGGCCTCGTCGGCCGCGGCGGTGGCGGCGTCGGCGAAGCGCTCGTGGGAGATGAGGACCTTGGCTCCGGAGTCGGAGACGATCCAGGCGATCTCGGGGCCGACGAGATGGTGGTTGACGGGGACGAGGTAGAAGCTGGCCTGGGTGGCGGCGAGGTAGGCGGTGAGGAACTCGACGCCGTTGGGCAGGACCACGGCGAACGCGTCGCCCCGCTGGAGTCCGGCGTCGCGCAGGCCGTGGACGAGGCGGTTGGCGTCGGCGTGCAGCCGGCCGGCCGTCCACTCCTCGCCCTGCGGGGTGACCAGGACCACCCGCCGCGGGTCGGCGGCGGCCTGGGCCCAGAACCCTCCCGCGGCCTGCCGCCCGGCACCGTTTCCGTTCGTTCCCGCCACGCTGCTCACGTGGGTCACCCCTCTCACGCCGCTCGGCCGGCGATGCGGTTGATGCGGTCGACGGCCCGCTCGAAGCCGCGGGTGAGGTCGTCGAAGACGGCCTGGACGCTGCGCTCGGTGTTCATACGGCCCACGATCTGGCCGACGGGGGTGCCGAGCAGCGGCTGGACCTCGTACTTCTGGATCCGGGAGAGCGCCTCGGCGACCAGCAGGCCCTGGAGGGGCATGGGCAGGGCGCCGGGGCCGTCCGGGTCGTCCCAGGCGTCGGTCCACCCGGTGCGCAGCTGGCGGGCGGGTTTGCCGGTGAGGGCGCGGGAGCGGACGGTGTCCCCGGAGCCGGCGGCGAGGAGCTTCTCGGTGAGGGCGCGGGAGTGCAGTTCGGCCTCGGTGGTGGTCAGCCAGAGGGAGCCGAGCCATACCCCCTGCGCGCCGAGGGCGAGTCCGGCGGCGATCTGCTCGCCGCTGCCGATGCCGCCGGCGGCGAGGACGGGGAGCGGGGCGACGGCCTCGGCGATCTCGGGGATGAGCACCATGGTCGCGATCTCGCCGGTGTGGCCGCCGGCCTCGTACCCCTGGGCGACGACGATGTCGATGCCGGCTTCGGCGTGCCGGCGGGCGTGCTTGGCGCTGCCGGCGAGGGCGGCGACGAGGACGCCGCGGTCGTGGGCGCGGGCGATGACGTCGGCGGGCGGGGAACCCAGGGCGTTCGCGAGGAGTTTGACGGGGTAGTCGAAGGCCGCGTCGAGCTGGGCGCGGGCGACGTGCTCCATCCAGCCGGTGATCCGCCAGCCGGAGGCCTCGCCCTCGGGGAGCTCGGGGACGTGGTGCTTGGCGAGGGTGTCGCGGACGAAGTCGCGGTGCCCGGCCGGGATCATCGCCTCGATCTCGGCCTCGCCGATGCCGTCGACGGCCTTCCTGGCGGGCATGACGACGTCGAGGCCATAGGGCTTGCCGTCGGTGTGCGCCTGCATCCAGTCGAGGTCGCGCCGCAGGTCGTCGGGGGCGGTGTAGCGGACCGCGCCGAGCACGCCGAAGCCGCCGGCGCGGGTGATGGCCGCGGCGACCGCGGGGAAGGGCGTGAAGCCGAAGAGGGCGTGCTCGACTCCCAGTCTTGTGCTCAGCTCCGTCTGCATGGGCGGCAGCATGCCGCAGCCCGGCGGCCGAGGGAAGAGGTTTTCTGATGCAGCGTCAGATACTTGGTGGGCCGGTCGATGCGGGGCGCGCGCCGCGGGCGGGCAGATACTTCGAGAGGCCGATAAGGGCGGACAGGAGGCCCACCATGGAGGCACGCACGGGGGACGACACGGCGCACCGCGCCCAGGCCGCGGAAGCGCCCCCCGAGCACGGCACCACCCCCTCGCACCCCCTCGGGCCCGCGCCCGACCGCACGGCCGGCAACGGGATCCCGTGTGCGAGCCGAAACCCGGACGCCGGCCGGCCCACCCGAGCCGCGCACACCCCGGCGGCCGGATCCGCCGACCGGCGCACGACCGCAGCCCCCGACGGGACGGCGCCCGCCGGCAGCGGCAGCGGCAGCGACGACGACGGCGCCGGCGGCGGCGCGGACAGCGACGTCGGCAGCGGCGGCGGGCAGCGTGCCGGCGTCGGGCTGAGTCGGCGGGGGCTCGGGGGGCGGTTGCTCGCGCTGGGCGGGGTGTTGCTGTTGCACGGGGCGCTGCCCGGGGCCGCGGGGGCCGCGGGCAGCCCGGCCGAGCGGCGGGCGCTCCAGGGGCTGCGGCTGCGGTACGGGTCCGCGCGCCAGGCCGGACTGCTGGAGCGGCACCTGGAGCAGGTGGCGGAGGAGGCCCGGCGGTTCCTCGGGCCCTCCCCCGAGCACCCCTACTACGCCGGGGCGGTGGTCCTCGCCGGCCGCGGCCGGACCATCGCCCTGCACCGGGCGATGGGCTGCGCCGTACGGTACGAGGACTACGACGGCCGGACCGACCGCGCCCGGGAGTTCCCCGCCGCCCAGCGCATCGCGATGGCGGAGGACACGGTCTTCGACCTGGCGTCGCTGACCAAACTGTTCACCTCGCTGCTCGCGGTGCAGCAGATGGAGCGCGGCCGGCTGGAGCTGGAGGCTCCGGTGGACCGGTACCTGCCCGAGTTCACCGGCGGGGGCAAGGAGCTGATCACGGTCCGGCAGCTCCTCACCCACACCTCGGGGCTGCGCTCCTGGGCGCCGTTCTACCAGGAGCCCACCCGCGCGGGGCAGTTGCGACTGCTGTGGTCCGTGCGTCCCCAGGAGCCGCCCGGGACCGTGTACCGCTACTCGGACCTCAACCTCATCACGCTCCAGCTGCTCCTGGAACGGATCACCGGTCACACTCTGGATCTCCTGCTCCAGGACGAGATCACCGCTCCGCTCGGGATGCACCGCACTCGCTACAACCCACCGCTGTCCTGGCGCCGCGTCACGGCCGCCACCGAGGTCCAGCGCCCGCCCTGGTCCGGCCTGGACCGCGGACTGGTCTGGGGCGAGGTCCACGACGAGAACGCGTACGCCCTCGGCGGCGTCGCCGGCCACGCCGGCGTCTTCGGCACGGCCTGGGACCTCGCCGTCCTCGCCCGTACCCTCCTCGACGGCGGAACCTACGCCGGCAGGCGCATCCTGCGCCCCGCCTCCGTCGAGCTGCTCTTCACCGACTTCAACACCGCCTTCCCCGGCGACGACCACGGCCTCGGCTTCGAGCTCTACCAGCACTGGTACATGGGCGCGATGGCCACCCCGCAGTCCGCCGGCCACACCGGCTTCACCGGCACCTCCCTCGTCCTCGACCCGTCCACCGACTCCTTCCTCGTCCTGCTCGGCAACTCCGTGCACCCGGTCCGCACCTGGCGGGCCGGCAGTGCCCCGCGGGTCGCGGTCGGCAACCGCTTCGCCCGCGCCGTCCCGGTCCGGACCCGGCACGGCGGCGCGGCCTGGTTCTCCGGCATGGAGCCCGGCGGCTCCGGCACCCTGACGCTGCCCCCGCTCACCCCCGCCACCGCCGAGGCGCGGCTGCGCTGCGCCGTGTGGTGGGACACCGTGCCCGGCGAGGGCGCCTTCCACCTGGAGGCCTCGGCGGACGGCACGGTCTGGGAGCCGCTTCCGTTCAACACGGTCCGCGCCACGGGCGGCTCCCCGGAGCAGTGGCCGCAAGGCCGCGCCGACGGCTGGTCGGGCCGCGTCTGGCACCGCCTCGAGGCCCCCCTCACGGCCTGGGCGGGCCGCCCGGTGCACCTGCGCTTCCGCCACACCGCGACGGGGCGCTACGTCGGACGCGGGGTGTACGTGGACGTCGTACGGGTGGCGGAACGGGCCCGGCTGCTGTTCTCGGAGGACCGCCCGACCGACGCCTCCGCCGTCCGCGCGGCCGGCTGGACCCGCTCGGCCGACTGAGCGGCCCGAGGCCGCTTGGCGCGGGAGCGGCGCCCCGGGCCCCCGGGGCGCCCTGACCGGACCGATCGCCGCCCGCTCAGAGCTCCTCGCCCAGCGGCAGGCGGCGGATGCTCGGCAGGTACTCGTCGAGCTCTCCCGGGGTGAACCGGGACATGCCGACCACGTGCCAGAACTCGCCGGCCACGTCGCCCTCGTACTTGTACCCGCCGGCCGGGGTCAGCGTCGCCCAGCTGCCCGCCAGCCCCATCAGGGTCGCCCGCAGCGAGGGCGCTCCCCCGTCGGCCGGGAGGTTCCAGAGCCGCACCGTGCCGTCCTCGGCGCCGCTCGCAAGGGTGGTGCCGTCCGGGGAGAAGGCGAGGGACAGGACGCGGCCGGTGTGGCCGACGAGGTCGGCGACGTGCTCGCCCGTCTCGGCGTCCCACAGGCAGACGCTGCGGTCGTCCCCCGAGGCGGCGAGCAGCGGCCGGGCCGGGTGGGCGGCCACGGCCCACAGCCGGCCCCCGCGCCCGCGCAGGCGCAGGGCGGCCTGCCCGTCCCGCCAGACGATGACGGTGCCGTCCCAGCTCGCGCTCGCCAGCCAGCCGCCGCCGCTCCCCTGCCCGTACGCGACGCCGTACACCCGGTCCGTGTGCCCGCCGGCGTTCCGCCCGAGTTCCGCCGTGAGCCGGCCGCTCCTGGCGTCCCACACCCGTACGAAGCTGTCGTCGCAGCCGGTGGCCAGGACGTCGCCGTCCGAGTGGAAGGCGATCGAGCGGACCCGGCCCCGGTGCGCGTCCAGGTTGGACACGGGGGAGCCGGTGGGGCGGAACCAGACCCGGACGGTGTCGTCGTCGTTGGCGGTGGCGAGCAGGGTGCCGTCGGCGTTGAAGGCCTCCGCCCAGACGTGCTCGGTCTCGGCGTCGAGCTCGCGCAGGTACTCGCCGCCCGCCGGGTCCCAGAGGTACATGTCGCCGTCGTTGCTGGCCGTGGCCAGGAGGGGTTCGACGGGGCTGAACGCCGCCGAGACCAGCCGGTCGCCGCGCCCGAGGAGCTCCTGCGTGCGCCGCCCGGTGCGGGTCTCCCACAGCCGCACGACCCCGTCGTTGCCGGCGGTCGCCAGCTGCGTGCCGTCCGCGCTGAAGGCGACCCCGCTGATCCGGCGGCCGTGGCCGCGGAGGATGCGCTTGCCCTGGCCGGTGGCGCAGTCCCAGATCTGCGCGCCGCCGTCGTTGCCCACGGTGAGCAGTTGGCTGTCGCCGGGCCGGAAGGCGCACGCCCAGGCGGTGCCCCGGTGCTCGGTCGGCTGCTGGGGGTGGAGGGCCACCGTGTATCCGTGCGGCCGGGCGGTGACCGTCCACAGCCGGACCGTGCCGTTGCTGTCGCAGGCGGCGAGGAGCCTGCCGTCGTCGCCGAACAGCACCTGGTAGACGGCGCCGGTGCTGCGTTCGAGGGTGCCGGCGGGGGTGCCGACGACGGGGTCCCACAGCCGCACCTGGCCGTCGGTGTCGCCGCTGGCGAGGAGGTTCCCCGCGGGGTGGAAGTCGAGGACGTACACGCGGCCGGTGTGCCCGGTGAACTCGTGCAGCAGCCGGGCGTCGGCCGTGCGCCAGATCCTGACCGTGCCGCCCCGCCCGCTCCCGCCCCGGTCGGCGGTGGCGAAGAGCGTCCCGTCGGGGCTGAACCGGGCACGGTAGACGGCCCCTTGGTGGCCGCCGATCTCCCGGACGCACCGGCCGGTGGCCAGGTCCCAGAGGCGTACCTGCGCGTTCGCGTCACCGGTGAGCAGGGTGCCGCCGGGGCCGTAGACGGCGGTGTAGACGGGGGCGGTGTGGCCGGGCAGCCGGTGCACGGGCGCGCCGGTGGCCACGTCCCAGACCGTGACCAGGCCCTCGCTGTCGCCGGTGGCGAGCAGGGTGCCGTCCGCGTCGAGCGAGAGCGGCCACACCCCGTCGGGGTGGATCTCCAGGCGGTGGCGGCAGGCTCCCGTCACCGGGTCCCAGAGCCGTACGACGCCGTCGGATCCGCCGGTGGCGATGACGTTCGCGCGGCATTTCACGGCGTACACGCGGCCTTCGTGGCCCTGGAGGGTGCGCACCGCGCGGCCGTCGTCGCCGCCGCAGACCAGGATGGAGCCGTCCTCGCTGCCGACGGCGAGGAGTTCGCCGTCGGCGCTGTACGCGATGGGTTCGGGGAGGCGGCTGGTGCGGATGCCGAAGCCGTACGGGACGCCGACCGCCGAGGGCCGCAGGCCCGCGTCGACCGGCATGCCGGGGGCGATGGCGGCGGTTCCGAGCTCGCGGACGGCCCGCACGTCCTCGTCCATGGTCACGTCGATGAGCGCGGCCCGGTGCCAGCGGCTGCCGGTCAGCCGGGCGCCCCGCAGGTCGGCCCGGGTCAGCCGGGCCCGGCTGAGGTTGGCGCCGGTCAGGTCGGCGCGGCTCAGGTCGGCCCGGTCGAGGCGGGCGCCGGTCAGCCGGGTGTTGCACAGTAGGGCGCCGGAGAGGTTGGCGCCGATCAGCCGGGCGTCGGTCAGGTCGGCGTCGGTCAGGTCGACGCCGGAGAAGTCGCGGTGCGAGAGGTCCTCGCCGGCCAGCCGGGCGCCGCGCAGGTCGGCGTTGGCGGGCACCCGGAGGCGGTCGCTGATCCGGACGGCGTTGGCCCGGGCGGCCTCGCTGACCCCGCGTCCGGGTGAGTCGAGGACCTCGCGCACCCAGCGGGCGCACTGCTCGTGGTCGGCGAGGTCGCAGAAGAACTCGACGGCGAGCTGGCTGAGCGGGCGGGCGGAGAGCAGGGCGTGCCGCCCGCGGGCGAGCTGGCGTGCGGCCTCGCGCGCGACCAGCCATTCGATGACGGATCCGTGGATGAACTGGAAGACGCCGTCGTCGCTGCGCACCAGCAGGCTGCCCGCGCCGACGGCCTGGGCGCGCTCGGCGGGGGTGAGCGGGGACTCGGTGAGTTCGCTGAGGGTGGCGGCCACGGTTTCGGTGAGCTCGTCCAGCCGGAGGGCGCTGCGGCCGGTCTCCCACAGCCGCCAGGCCAGTGCGGTCACCGCGGCCCACAGCTCGTCGAGGGTGAGTCCGGGCGGGGCGCCGGGCCCGCCCTGGCCGCGCTGCTCCTCGTACTCCAGCCAGGACGTGAACACGTCCTCGTACAGGCGGGCCGGGCTGAGCGCGCGGCCCGCTCCGGCGACCGCCCTCAGCTGGTCCTGGCTCAGGCGGGCGACGAAGGAGATCAGCCTGGGGTTGCGGCAGAGCATCAGCAGGTCGGGGATGTTCCGCAGGAGCTGGTAGCGGCGGTCGGCGGCGCGCTCGTCACCGTAGCTGCGGACCAGGAAGGAGCGGATCTGCGCCGGGGTGAAGCCCTCGACGGACAGGATGCGGCGCTGCGGCAGCAGGCCGACGCGCTCGCCGAGGGCGGTGAGGACCTGGGCGTGCGATTTGAAGTGCTGGGTGCGGCTGCTGACGACGATCTTGGCGCTGTCGACGGCGGCGTCGAGGAGGACCTGGAGGTGGTCGGCCGCGCGGTCGTAGCTGACGCGGTGGACCAGTTCGTCGAATCCGTCGAAGAGGAGGACGACACGACCTTGGGCGAGCATGTAGCGCAGCGCCCGCAGGTCGATGGTGTCGACCTCGTGGCCGGCGAGGTGGGCGGCGACCAGGCCTTCGAGGCTGTGGGCCCGGTCGAGGGTGTTCAGCGGGATGAGCAGCGGTGTCAGGTGCGGGAGCTGTCCGGCGATACGGCGGGCCAGTTCGCGCAGGGCGAAGGTCTTGCCGTGTCCGAAGTCGCCGAGGAGCAGGACGAACCGGCCGTGGTCGGATTCCAGGAGCTCCAGCAGCTCCTCGACGAGGCCGTCGCGTTCCTGGCCGTCGGGGCGGTCGGCGTCGCGGTAGCGCTGCGGGAGGTAGAGGGAGGGCGGGTACTGCTCGCTCGCGACGAGCCGGGCGGTCTGGGCGGCGACGTATCCGCGCAGGTCGAGCAGGCCCTGGAACTCGATGAAGCTGCGCACCCGGACCCGTACGCCGTGGCTGGCCGCCCGCTGCCGCAGGGCGCCGGGCGGGGCCTCGCCCCCGTACACCAGGACGGCCTCGGAGCCGGGGTCGGTGGCGTGGACCTGGGAGATGAACCGGTCGAGTTCGTCCTCGGCGGGGGTGCCCGGGTGGACGGCTATGCGCTGCTGCCGGACGACTCCGTCGTCGCCTTCCCGCCAGGTGGCCATGATCTGCACCATGTCGCCGGGTTCGCGGCGCGGTATGTCGCGCAGGCGCACGCCTTCCCTGCGCACCCGGCAGACCTCCTTGACCCGCTCGGCGAGCGAGGAGGCCGGGTCGTCGAGGGGGGCCCTGCCCTGGGGGCGCTCGACGTGGATGACGGCGGGGAGTTCGGGGACGGGGAAGACCCGGCGGGTCTGCCGCCATTCGGCGGGGAAGTGCTCGCTCGCGGCCGTGATCCGGTCGTCCCAGCGGGTGACGCCGTCGGCGGTGACCTGGAGCAGCTGGAACCGGGCGGGGGCGGCGGAGCCGAACAGCGGCAGCCCGCCGGCGGGGCCGGCGAGCTGGGAGCGGCTGGGGTCGGCGGTGGTGGTGCGCGGGCCGCCGGTCGGGCCGTGCAGCAGCAGGTGGAGCCGGGGCGCGGCCAGCCGGGCGAGGGTGTCGGCGTCCCTCAGCCCGCCGGGGCCGCCGATGGCGTCGCCGGGGCGGCGGCTGTCGGTGAGCGGGTGGCGGAGGGCTCCGACGCGGAGCCAGCCCTCTTCCTCGTACGTGCGCATGGCCTCGGCGAACCAGGCGGCCTGGTCGCGGCCGATGAAGCCGTACTGCTCCTCGGGGCGGTGGCTGTAGGCGATGGTGGAGTTGAAGCCGGCGACGACGGTGCTCAGTTCGGGGACCGGGAAGAGGGTCCAGGGCTGGTCGCTGTCGAAGACGGTGTCCAGGCCCTGGTAGAGACCGCGGAAGAGCCGGGTGTAGTGGCGCCATTTGGGCCAGTACGGCGGCTGCGGGGCCACCTCGTCGGCCTCGCAGGTGTGGAAGTAGGCCTGGGAGGCGGCCTGGTTCACGTCCTGCGCGCCGGGCACCACCACCACCCGCTGCGGGGAGAGGTCGAGCTGGGAGCGCAGGGCGGTGAGGAAGCTGAGGGCCTGGTCGCACTCGCGCGGGCTGCCGGACGCGGTGAGGTCGCCGGTGACGACCATCAGGTCGGGGGCGGGTGCTCCGGCGTCCCTGAGCATGATGAGGTCGCCGCGGATCTGCCGGCTGAGCGAGTCGGGCTCGCGGCCGCGCCCGAAGTCGGGCCCGGCCAGGTGCAGGACGGTGACGGCGTCCCGGGCGCTGCCGCCTGCCGGGGAGGCCTGGGGGTAGAGCGGTGCCCTGGCCGGCCGGCGGCGCCCGGGCCAACCGGGGCCGGCGAGCGCGCTCGGCTGCGGCCGGGCCGGGTCGGGCTGCTCCGGGCGGCGGCCGGGGGCCGGGCCGCTGCCGGGGTAGCCGGGGCGGCGGTCGGGGCGGGCGTGCCCGTCGACGGCCTGCTCGACCCTGGTGAGCAGCAGGGAGCGGGCGGTGTCGGAGTCGGACACCCCCACGAGGTCGACGTAGGTGATGGTGGCGAGGAGTCCCTCTATGGACATTTCGTCCACGCGCACGGTCAGCAGGCGCCGCTCGGGCGATTCGGGCGAGGCACGGAGGGCGGCCTGCCACTCCATGCGGCCGTAGGTGGAGCGCTCGTAGTGGCGGGACAGGACGGCGATGACCGCCACGGACTCGCTGACCCCGCGGTCCATGAAGTCGATGAAGTTGGTTCCCGGTACAAAGTCCCAGGCCTGGACGACCGTCCGGTAGCCGGCTTCCTCCAGGGTCCAGGCGATCCATGCGGCCCAGGGTTCGTCTGCCGGCGAGTAGCTGATGAAGAAGTCGAACTCTCTTGCGGGAACGCCGAATTGCCCGTCCGTCATCATGGATCCATGGTAGGCCCGGGCGGCGGGAAGCGACCTTGTTCCGGCGAGGCAGGCCGAGCGCCCGCCGAGTGCCCGCAGGCCGCCCGTAGGCCCGTCTGTCCTGTTCCGCCCCTCGCCGTCTGACGTCCCGGCGCAGGTGTGTGCGAGTCTGTTCGCCGTGTCCCTCCTCAGACGTCTCCACGGACTCGACTGGCTGGCCGGCGGGCTGCTCGTGCTCGGCGTGCTGTGCGTTGCCACGGGTCTCCTCCCCCCCGCCCCGGCCGGGAACGTGGTCGAACGCATCGGCCCGCTGCTGGTGTTCCTCGCCACGGTCATCGTCCTCGCCGAACTGACCGGCAAGGCGGAGGTCTTCGACGTGGTCGCCACCTGGGTGGCGCGCGCGGGCCGGGGGAACTACCCCCTCCTGTTCGGCCTGTGCGTGGCGTTCGCGTCCCTCACCACCATCACCTTGAACCTGGACACCACGGCGGTGCTGCTGACCCCGGTGATGCTGGCGCTCGCGACCCGGGTGGGCATCGCATCCGTGCCGCTGGCGATGACCACGGTCTGGCTGGCGAACACGGCGAGCCTGCTGCTCCCCGTGTCGAACCTGACGAACCTGCTGGCCGCGGACCGGGTGGCGCTGGCCCCGTCGGAGATGGCCGCCGCCATGTGGGCGCCCCAGCTGGCCGCCATAACGGTCACGATGGCCTGCCTGTGGGGCTTCTACTGGCGCCTGGGCCGCCGCGGCGAGCTCCGCTACGAGCCGCCGCCGGCGCCGCGTCCGGCGGACCGGGTCCTGTTCCGGGTGTGCGCGGCGGCGTGCGCCGGGTTCCTGCTGGCCATCCTCGCCGACGTGCCGCTGTGGGCGGCGTCGCTGACGGCCGCACTGGTCGTGGTTGCGGCCTTCGCCGTGCGCAGCCGGGAGACGCTCCGACTGTCCCTGGTCCCCTGGCGGCTCCTCGTCCTCGTGCCCGGCATGTTCCTGGTCGTGGAGACGGCCGGCGCCCACGGGCTCCAGGAGATACTGGCGACGGCGATCGGCTCCGACAACGGCCCCATGGGGATGCTGAGGTCCGCCGCGGTCGGCGCCGGCTTCTCCAACGTGCTGAACAACCTCCCGGCCTACATGGCGGGCGAGGCCGCGATCCCCGAGGCCAACCACCAGCAGCTGCTCGCCCAGCTGATCGGCGTCAACGTGGGCCCGGTCGTCACTCCGTGGGCCTCGCTGGCCACCCTGCTGTGGTTCGAGCGGTGCCGCTGGCACGGCACGCGGATCGACCTGGGCCGCTTCCTCGGTACGGGACTGGTGTTGGCGGTGTCGGGCACGCTGGCGGCGACGGCGGCCCTGGCGGCCACCGCGTAGGCCCGCCGGCCGAACGGGATCGTACGAGGCCCCGCCGGGCCGGATCAGCCGGGCGTCCGCTCCACCGCAGCGCCCACCTCCCGCAGCAGGTACGCGAGGGTCCCGCCGCGGGCGGCCACGAAGCTGCGCCCGGTGTCGTCCCCGGCGAAGCCGGGCCGGAACTCCGCCCCCGACAGCGTGCGCAGCTCGACCCCCGCCTCGGCCGCGAGCAGCGCCCCGGTCGGCAGGTCCACGCCCTCGGCGCGGTAGCCGACGAAGGCGTCGATGGTGCCGCGTGCCAGCAGGCTCCAGCCGAGCAGCGGCGCCCACAGCTGGAGGACGCGCCGGCAGCCGAGGTCGAGCGCCCCGCGCAGTGCCCTTGCGGTGGCGTCGCCGCGGGCCACCGCGTACCCCTGGGTCCAGGCGACGACGGGCCCGGGGCGCGGGAGGATCGGGCGGGGGCCGGGCAGTGTCCCGGCCGGCCCGTGTGCCCCGCGCCCCTTGACGGCGTGCCAGGTCTCCCCGGTGACCGGTTGGTGGACGACGCCCATGACCGGAGTGCTTCCGAGGCACAGTCCGATGCCCACCACGAACGCGGGAAGTCCGATCGCGACGTTGTTGCTGCCGTCCAGCGGGTCGACGAGCCAGGTGCGTTCGCCCGCGGCACCGAGGAGCCCGGCCTCCTCGGACAGGATCCGGTCGTGCGGGAAGTGGTGCTGGATCCGGCTGAGGACCAGCTCCTCGGCGGCGAGGTCGAGGTCCACCTGCACGTCCCCGGAGTCGCCCTTGGCCCGCAGGCACCGCGCCGTGCCGAAGCGGCTGCGCAGCAGGCCGCCCGCCTCCTCCGCCGCGGCAACGGCGACCTGCCGCTCGTGGTCGAAGTCAGGCAGCCCGCTGTTCGGCATGGATCCTCCTGAGGACGGCGTGGACGCTGCGCACGGTCAGTTCGGTGTCGCACAGCCGGCGGGTCGTGCGGCGCGCGCGGCCGTCGACCGGCCCCAGCGAGAGGTCGACCTGTCCGGGGACGGACAGCCCGTGCACCAGGGTGGCGGCCGGTTCGGGGCCTGCGAGGGCGGTGGTGTGGAACTCGCCCGCGGCCAGGGTGTAGGTCTCCCCCTGGGAGGTGATGTGGGCGGGGCCGGGCTCGCTGCGGACGAGGAGGGGGGTGGGCCGGATCTCGTCGACGCCGTCGCTACCGCTGTGCACCTCGAACACGCGGTGGGTGGCGCCCTCCTCGCCGTCGTCCACCGCCTGTACGCCTACGGGGCGGTTGGCCACCCGGCCGTACAGCACGCGGCTGCGCAGTTCCCAGCTGTGGGCGTGGAGGGGGGACGCGCCCGGTTCTGCGCGGTCGCCGGCCTCGAAGAGGTGCACGCAGACGCCGCGGGGGTCCTCTCTCAGCAGGGGGAGGCACAGGAATCCGAGGGGGTGCCGCACCGCCCGTAACTTCCTTTCCCCGGAGGCGATTTCCTCCAGGGTGACGAGTGTCCTTTCGAGCTCGTGGTCCATGGGGGCGCGCCGGAGCGCCTCACCTCCTGTAGGGGTCCTCCGCGTGCAGGGCCTTTTCGATGATCTTGCCGATGTCGCTGTCGGTGAAGACGCGCGGGAGCGGGAGCCGCAGCTCGTCGAAGAGGGTGCGCACCTCGTCGACGGTGGGCTCCTGGCCGAGCGGCGCCGTGACGCGCAGGTCGAGCGCCGTGGCCTGCTCCCGGCTCTGGTGCAGCTCGGTGACGTAGTAGTCGTAGAGCGGCTGCCCCCGCTCCACGAACAGGTTGACCCTGGACTGGTCGTCCTGGGTGATGACGAGGCAGGTTTCGGACAGGTCGAAGCGCAGGGTGGGTACGGCGGACGAGAGGTGCACGCTGATCTCGAGCGTGGTCAGCTGCCGCTGGTACCAGCAGGCGGCGAGGACGGTCGCGTACGACTCCCGGCGGACCCGGTCGGTGGTCCACGGTTCGTCGCCGCGGCGCTGTCCGCCGAACATCTGCCGGAACCGGGCGTACGCGGCGCAGGCCCGCTCGTCGGCCGGGTTGACGATGTCGATCTTCACGTTGAGCTGCGACCGCTGCTCCTTGGCCGCGGCCACGCACAGGGGCAGGGTGACGGCCCGCAGGTAGGTTCCGGTGCCGCCCTTGAAGTACCAGAGGTTGGTGTGCTGGCGGGCCTTGCGCAGCGCCTCGCCGACCTCGTTTCCCGACAGCGAGCGCACCATGGCGAGGTCCTCGAGGGCCCGCCGGGTGCCGAGCATCGCCTCCTGGATGGCGGCGGGCCGGCGTACGCGCTCCACGATCGACCCGGTCGCGAGCAGACCGAGGACGACCAGGGTGGCTCCGGAGGAGACGTCGTCGCTGACGACGTCTCCGAATATCTCCAGGAACCCGACGCCCATGGCGACGCACAAGGCGACCACGACGTCGGCGTTGCGCAGCACCCAGGCCACGAAGCGTTCCAGCCGCCCGACTCGTGCTGCCATGCACGCCCCCTCCCCCACCCGCTGTTCCGATGGTAGGAGATGCCGCGGCGGTGCCACCAGAGCAACTTCGCGTCGCGGGGGCGCCGTCCGGGCCGTCCCGGAGCGCGCCCGGCGGCGGGCGGTGGACGACCCGTTCAACGGGTTCACCCTTCTGGGGTGCCCGTCCCGGCATAAGACCGCCTCCGCCGCCGTTGAACCCGGTGTTGATCCATGTCCGCACCCGCAGCGAAGGCAGGCAGGACCGATGACGATCAGGGACATCGACTGGGACAGCCCGAAGGACCCCCGGCCGGGCTGGCAGCTCGACCACGTCAGGCAGTACGTCGAGTCGAAGGGGGCCGAGGGCCAGTTCTGGAGGGGCACCCAGACGCTGCTCCTCACCACCCTCGGCCGGGTCTCCGGCCACCCGGTGCGCACCCCGCTCATCTACGGCGAGGCCGACGGCAGCTTCCTCGTCGTCGCCTCCCGGGGCGGCTCCGCCGAACACCCGCTCTGGTACCGGAACCTGGTCGCCCACCCCGAGGTCCGCATCCAGGTCGGGCCGAGGATCATGCAGGGCACGGCCCGTACGGCGACGCCCGAGGAGCGCGCCGCGTACTGGCCCGTCATGGTCGGGCACTGGCCCGCGTACGACGACTACCAGCGCAGCACCGAGCGCGAGATCCCGATCGTGGTCATCGAACCGGCGGACACCCCCGCGCAGTAGCGGCGCCGCCGCGCGCGCCTGCACCCCTGCGTCTCAGCGCCCCAGCGCCGCCATCGCGGCGTTGTGGCCGGGGACCCCGCTGACGCCGCCGCCGCGTACGGCGCCCGCCCCGCACAGCAGGACGCCCGGGTACGGGGTCTCCACGCCCCACCGGCCCGGGCCGGCACCGGCCCCAGCGGTGCCGTCGCCGTCCTCCCGGTAGGGCCAGGACAGGTCCCGGTGGAAGATGTGCCCGCCGGGCAGGCGCAGTTCGCGCTCCAGGTCGAGCGGGGTCTTGGCCTCGATGCAGGGCCGGCCGTCCGCGTCGAAGGCGAGGCAGTCGGTGATCGGCTCGGCGAGGTGCGCGTCCAGTTGGGCGAGGGTGGCGGTCAGCAGCACTTCCCGCGTGCCCTGGTTGTCCTTCTCGAACAGCCGCGCGGGCGTGTGCAGGCCGAACAGCGTCAGCGTCTGGTAGCCCTGCTCCACCAGCTCCGGACCGAGGATCGTCGGGTCGGTCAGCGAGTGGCAGTAGATTTCCGAGGGCGGTACGGAGGGCAGCTCCCCGGCCGCGGCCTCGGCGTGGGCCCGCGCCAGTTCGGCGTACCCCTCGGCGATGTGGAAGGTGCCGCCGAAGGCCTCGCGGGGGGTTACGGAGGTGTCCCGGAGCCGGGGCAGCCGCCGCAGCAGCATGTTCACCTTCAGCTGGGCGCCCTCGGCGGGCGGCGCCGGCGGCTCCTGGCCGAGGAGCTCGGCCAGGGCCCGCGGGGAGGCGTTGACCAGCACCGTGCGCGCGGCGACCCGCCCCTCGCCGGTCGCCGTGCGGAACACGACCTCGGCGGGCCCGGTCCCGTCGGTGTCGATGCGCAGGACCTCGTGCCCGGTCGCGATGTGCGCCCCGGCGGCCCGCGCGGCACCGGCCAGCGCATCGGTCAGGGCGCCCATGCCGCCGACGGGGACGTTCCAGTCGCCCGTTCCGCCGCCGATGACGTGGTACAGGAAGCAGCGGTTCTGGGCGAGGGAGGGGTCGTGCGCGTCCGCGAAGGTGCCGATGAGGCCGTCGGTGAGGACCACGCCCCGCACCAGGTCGTCGGCGAAGTGCTCCTCGACCGCCTGCCCGAGGGGCTCCTCGAACAGCATCCGCCAGGCGGCCTCGTCGCCGATCCGGGCCCGCAGCTCCGCCCGGGTGGGCAGCGGTTCGGTCAGGGTGGGGAAGACCTTCCCGGCGACCTGCCGGACCGTCCCGTGGAAGGCCTGCCAGTTGTCGTACTCCCGCTCCGATCCGGTCAGCCGCGCGAAGGACTCCCGGGTGCGGGCCTCGTCGGCGCCGACGAGCAGCCCGCTGTGGCGGCCGCCGCGCTCGACGGGGGTGTACGAGGACACCGCGCGCCTGCGGACCGCGAAGTCCAGCCCCAGATCGCGGACGATCTTCGCCGGGAGGAGGGAGACGAGGTAGGAGTAGCGCGACAGGCGGGCGTCGACGCCCGCGAAGGGCCGGTTGGAGACCGCGGCCCCGCCGGTGTGGCCGAGCCGTTCCAGGACCAGCACCGAGCGGCCCGCCCGGGCCAGGTACGCGGCGGCCACCAGGCCGTTGTGCCCGCCGCCCACGATCACGTCGTCGTACACGTCCCGGCGGAGGCCGCCGCCGTCGCCGTTGCCGCCGTCGCCGTTGCCGTGTGCGTCCCGCCCGAAGGTCGTCATGGCTCTTGGTAGCACACCTGGGCGAGCCGCTCCAGACAGTGCGCCTCGTCGGCGTGGGCCGCGACCGTGTCGGGGTGGCCGTCGCCGAGGGAGCGCTCGCGGACGCCGGCGATCTCCCGGTAGAGGGGCAGCGCCTCGTCCCAGCGGCCGAGCCGGCCGAGGCCGACGGCGAGCTCGCGGAGGCTGACCAGGGTGTCGGGGTGTTCGGCGCCGAGCGCCCGCGCCCGGGCCGCGGCCACCTGCCGGGCCTCGTCGACCGCCTCCTCCCAGCGGTCGAGCCGGCCCAGGTTGACACCGACGACGTGCCGGGCGCGGAGCGTCTCCGGGTCGGCGGCGCCGTAGGCCCGGGTGCGGTCGCGGACCAGGCCCCGGAACAGGTCCAGGGCCTGGGCGGTGCGACCGGTGCGGCCGAGCGCGATGCCGACCTCGTAGCGGGCGGCGAGGGTGTCGGGATGGTCGCGGCCGATCACCCGTTCACGGGCAGCGGCCACTTCGCGGAAGCCCTCGAGGGCCTCCTCCCAGCGTTCGAGGCGGCCCAGCGCGTACGCCGCCTCGTACCGGGTCAGCAGCGTGTCCGGGTGCTCGGCGCCCAGGACGACCGCCCGGTCGGCGGCGGTCTCGGCGGCGGCGTGGTGGGCCTCGGCGTGCCGGCCCAGCGCCCCGAGGGCACAGGCCAGGTTGTGGCGGCAGTGCAGGGTGTCGCGGTGGAGCGGGCCCATGCTGCGCTCGCGGCCGACGAGCACCGCCCGGTACACGTCGTACGCCTCCCGGTGGCGGCCGAGCCGGCCCAGCTCGTACGCCGCCTCCTGGCGCGCGGCGAGGGTGTCGGGGTGGTCGGCGCCGAGGAGCCGGGTGCGTCCGTGGGCGACGGCCTCGTACGTGGCCAGCGCCTCCTCGGGGCGGCCGGCCCGGCTGAGGGCGAAGGCCCGGGCGTGGCCGATGGCGAGCGTGGCGGCGGAGCCGGTGTCGGAGTCGAAGCCGTCGGCACCGAGCGCGTCGAGCCCCGTGCCGATGCCGATGCCGGTGGCGGGGCCGGTGGCGGCGCCGGAGCCCGGGGCGCCGTAGCCGTCGAAGCCGGCCGTGCGCGGCACCCCGTACGGTGCGGTGAGCCGCGGGTCCTCCGAGGCGGCGGGCCGCAGGATCCGGTGCGCGCCGCTCGGGCGCGCACCCGTCCAGGAGCCGGTCAGCACGGCCCATTCGCCGCTCGCCGGGCGGGCGTCGATGCCTGCCTTGCGGCCCGCGGTCATGCCCTGCGCCCAGGCGGGCAGCGGCGGGGCCTGGCCGGGCGAGGGCATGCCGGCGCGGAGCCGGTCCTCGACCAGCCGGCGGTGGAGGTCGCGGGCGTCGTCGGGCCGGTCGTCGGGGCACTTGGCCAGCAGTTCCAGCACGACCTGCTCGAAGTACTCGGGCAGCTCCGGGCGGTGCCGGCGCGGCGGCACGGGCGCGTTGTCCCGGTGGCCGACCAGCACCGACCAGGAGTCGCCGAGGTCGAACGGCGGGGCCCCGGTGGCGATCTCGTACAGGACGCAGCCGAGCGAGTACAGATCGCTGCGGTGGTCGAGCTCGCCGCCGGCGATCTGCTCGGGCGACATGTAGTGCGGGGTGCCCATGGCCATGCCGCCGCCGGTGAGCTTGGCGGTGAAGCCGATGTCGTGGGCGAGGCGGGCGATGCCGAAGTCGCAGATTTTCACCGTGCCGTCGGTGAGCCGCATGATGTTGGCGGGCTTGAGGTCGCGGTGCACGACGCCCTGGGCGTGGGTGTAGCCGAGGGCGGCGGCCAGCTGCTCGGCGATGTCCACGACCACGTCGACGGGGAGCGGGCTCGCCTGGTTCTCCTCCATCAGCTGGCTGAGGTTGCGGCCGTCGAGGAGCTCCATGACCAGGTAGAGCGGGCCTCCGGCGGCGCTGTCGTCGCCGAAGTCGTGGATGACGGTGACCCCCCGGTGCTGGAGGGAGGCGGCGACGCGGGCCTCGCGGCGGAAGCGCTCGCGCAGGACCTGGGTGAAGTGGTTGTCCCGTTCGGCACCGAGCGGTTTGAGACATTTCACCGCGACGTGCCGGCCGAGGGACTCGTCCCGGGCGCGCCACACTTCGCCCATGCCGCCGCGCCCGATCAGATCGAGCGACCGGTACCGGCCCTGGATCAGTCTGGACTCCGCCATGTCTTAAAGCCGCCCCCGTTGTCGTGCTACGTCCTACGCCCTCCCCGGCCGGTCAAGTATGGCCGCTGATGTACGCAGTGTGTACGCCGAGGGACGACTCCCGGGGCCCATGCGCTGCATCGCGTTCAAGATGTGACCTGGAGGCAGCTGCCAGCGCAGACCTGCGGGAATGCTGCGCAGCAGGGTACCGGTGAGACGCAGGCGCCGGGTGACGGTCCGCGCGGGCGGCGCGGGCCTGCCGTACAGCCGGTGCGCGTACGCGGGAAGGGATCCGTAGGCGAGCGCGGCCAGCGGGCGCCACAGCAGTTTTCGGCCAGGGAGGAGGAGGGCGGGGACGGGCGGACTGCGCAGGAAGTCGTCCACGGCGCGGGCGTCGGCACCGGCGGCGAGCACCGGCCGGACCTGCTCGAAGTACGCGGAGAGGGCGCGCGTGTCGGCGGGAACGCGGTCCGGGTCGAGGCCGACGAGGCGGGCGCTCACCCGGTTCTCGTCGACGTAGCGGTCGGCCTGGGCGGGGGTGAGGGGGACGCCGGAGCGGCGCAGGACGTGCAGGAAGCTGTCGATCTGGGCGCAGTGCACCCACAGCAGCAGGTCGGGGTCGTCGACGCGGAACCGCTCGCCGGTGGCGGGGTCGGTGGCGGACAGCGCCCGGTGGATCCTGCGGACCCGGGCGCCGGCGGCCTCGGCGGCCGCGGTGGTGCCGTAGGTGACGGTGCCGACGAAGTCGGCGGTGCGCAGCAGCCGCCCCCAGGCGTCGTTGCGGAAGTCCGACTGGGCCAGGACGGCGCGGACGGCGCGCGGGTGCAGGGCCTGGAGGTAGAGCGCGCGCACTCCGGCGATCCACATGACCGGATCGCCGTGGCACTGCCAGGTGACGGACGCGGGCCCGTAGAGCCCGGGGTCGGCGGCGCCGCTCATGCCTTGCCTCCCTGATGGCCTCGGGCGCGGAGCGCGGGTGCGGACCGGCCGACTCGAGCGTGCCACCGCGGGGCACCGGGCGCCATGGGGCGTCTCGACGCCGAGCCGGGCGTCATCTCCCGCACCGGCCTGCTCGCGCACCTGGCGCCCGAGGCGTACGCCCCCGGGAGCCGGCCGGGCCGGCCACCGCGGCCGCGGTGATGTCCGTCCCCGCGGTGACGTCCGCGCGGACGAGCCGGCGGCCGACGCCGCCCGGCTGATGGTCCGCCGCGGGGTGAAGCGGCTGCCCGTCGTGGACGTGGAGGACCGGCTCGTCGGCATCGTCACCCGCCGCGACCGGCTGCGCCTGTTCCTGCGGCCGGACGCGGAGATCCGCCGCCGCGTGGTCACGGAGGTGCTGGACGACGCCCTGGGGCTGCCGTCCGGGGCCGTCGACGTCCACGTCGTCCACGGGGTCGTGGCCCTGGAGGGCCGGGTGGAGCGGCAGAGCCGGCTGGCGGTCCTGCGGAGCCTGGTCGAGCGCCTCGACGGGGTCGTGGCGGTCGTCTCGCACGTCACGGCGGGCATCGACGACAGCGGCAGCCGCAGCGCCATGGCGTGGTGAGCCGCACGACCGCGGGGGCCGCGCGAGACCGCGGGGGGGCGCACACGAGAGGGCTGTCGCAGCGGGAAAGGGCGGAAAGAGCCCGCCCGCTTCTCGCGGAACCCGATTGTGTGGTGCGCGGCACGAGGCCGCTTCTCCGCATCCTCAGTAATTGGGCTCTCTCCGCACTTTCATGGAAGCACTCCCGGGCCCGGTGCGCCAGGGCCGACCGGTCCCCGGTCGGGCCGCTCGGCCCCTGCCGCGGGCGCGTCCGCGCGAGGAGTCTGGTGGCAGCGCAGCACCCGACACGACAGGAGCAGTCCCGTGACCGCACCACTGATCGGCGCCGCAGGAGCCGCCCTGTTCGTCGGCGACGCCGTCACCGCGCCCTCGATGCACAACGCGCAGCCCTGGAGGTTCGTCTTCCGCCGGGCCACCGGGACCGTCGAGCTGTACGGGGACCCCCGCCGGGCCGTGCACCGGGCGGACCCCGACCACCGCGCCCTCCATATCGGCTGTGCCGCGGCCCTGTTCAACCTGCGGGTCTCCGCCGCCCACCACGGCCGGCGGGCCGTCGTACGGCTGCTGCCGGACCCCTCCGACCCGTGGCTGCTGGCCGAGGTCGGGTTCGCCGAGTGCGACGGCGGCGAGCAGGACCTGGACGCCCTGTACCCGGCGCTGCGCAGGCGTCGTACGAGCCGCTTCCCGTTCGGCGGCGAGCCGGTCCCGGACGCGCTGCTGGACGGACTGCGGGCGGCCGCCCTGCTGGAGGGCTGCCGCCTGGACGTGCCGGACCCGTGGCACGTCGACACCCTGCTCGGGCTGGTGCGCGACGCGGAGCAGCGCGAGGAGGCCGAGCCGGGGGCGCGGGCCGAGACGGCCGCCTGGACGTACGACACGGCCGGGACCGCCACCGCGGGCGCGGGTGCCGGTGCCGGTGCCGATGCCGGTGGGAGGCCGCGCCGCGACGGCATCCCGGCCGCCGCCTTCGGCCCGCGCGGCACGGGCGGGGCCGCGACCGTACGGGACTTCGGCCGGGCCAGGCCGGTGGCCGGCCGCGACCGGGCCGCCTTCGAGGAGCGCCCGCAGCTGGTCCTGCTCTCCACGGCCGGGGACACCCCTGCCGACTGGCTGCGCGCCGGGCAGGCCCTGGAGCGCGTCCTGTTGCAGGCCACCGCCGACGGCCTGGCCACGTCCATGACCTCCCAGCCCCTGGAATGGCCGGAACTGCGGTGGCCGGCCCGGAACCCGGTCGCGGGCACGGGCCACGTCCGGATGATCGTCCGGCTCGGCTACGGCCCGCAGGGCCCGGGCACCCCCCGCCGGGCGGTCGCGGAGGTCCTGCACGTCCTCTGACGGGAGGTCCTGCACACCCCCTGACGCCGGCGCCCCCCTCGGCCCCGCCCCCCCGTGACGGGAGTTCGGCCTTCCGTATCCGTGTGCTCCCGATAGGCTTTGCGCCGGTTGAGTACAAGGAGAGCCGGTTCATGGTGGGGGATTCGTTGTCCCAGATGCCGAGGATGCGTCTGGACGAGCTGCTCGACGAGCTCCAGGCGCGGATCGACGCCGCCCGCGGCACGCGCGACCGCGTCCACAGCCTCCTGGAGGCCGTCGTATCGGTGGGGCGGGAGCTGGAGCTCTCCCAGGTCCTGCGCCGCATCGTGGAGGCCGGCGCCCTGCTCGTCGACGCCGAGTACGGCGCCCTCGGGGTCATCGGCCCGGACGGCAGGACGCTCTCGCAGTTCCTGACCGTGGGCCTGTCCGACGAGGAGATCGCCCGGATCGGGCCGCTGCCGGCCGGCCACGGCCTGCTGGGCGAGGTGATCCGGCACCCGGAGCCGCTGCGGCTGGCCGATCTCGGCGCGCACCCCTCCTCGCACGGCTTCCCCGCCCACCACCCGCCGATGCGCACCTTCCTGGGCGTGCCCATCCGGGTGCGGGAGGAGGTGTTCGGCAACCTCTACCTCACCGACAAGCGGGGCGGCCAGGAGTTCGACACGGATGACGAGTCGGTCATCACCACGCTGTCGGTGGCCGCCGGTGTCGCCATCGACAACGCCCGCCTGTACGAGAGCTCCCAGCGCCAGCAGCACTGGCTGCGGGCCAACGCCGAGATCACCGGGAGCCTGCTGTCCGGGAGTTCGCGTACCGAGGTGCTCCAGCTCATCGCGCGCCGGGCCCAGGACATCACCGGCGCGCAGGCCGCGGAGATCGCCACCGCGCTGCCCGAGGCCGACGGGCTGCTGGTGGAGGTGGCCACCGGCACGGGCGCCGAGGCCCGCCAGGGGCTGATCCTGCCGCTGGAGGGGACGATGGTGGGCGCCGCGCACACCGAGGGCGCCCCGGTGTCGAGCCCGCGGACCGCCACCGACCGGCGGTTCGGGGCGGATTCGGCGCAGGCCCGCGCCGAGGGTCCGGCGGTGGCGGTACCCCTGGGCACGGGAGGCGCTTCCGCGAGGGGGGTGCTGTTCCTCGCCCGGGCCGCGGGCGAGCCCGTTTTCAGCGGCGGCGAGCTCGAGCCGCTGCTGGCCTTCGCCGGGCAGGCGGCGCTCGGCCTGGAACTGGCGGACCGGCGGCGGGACGCCGAGCAGATCGCCCTGCTGGAGGAGCGCGACCGCATCGCCCGCGACCTCCACGACCTGGCCATCCAGCGGCTGTTCGCGACCGGGATGACCCTGCAGAGCGCGGCCCGGCTGGTGGAGCACGGCGTGGCCGCGCAGCGGCTCGGCCGGGCCGTGGACGACCTCGACGAGACGATCAAGATCATCCGGTCGACCATCTTCGGGCTGCGCACCAAGGACCGGGACGGTGCGGGCGGTTCGGGGCTGCGCGCCCGCGCGGCGCGCGCGGTCGGCGAGGCCGCGACGCTGCTCGGGCACCCGCCGCGGCTGAGCATGGAGGGCCTGCTCGACACCGACGTGCCCACCGAGGTGGCCGACCACGTCGTGGCCGTACTCGGGGAGCTGCTCAGCAACGCGGCCCGGCACGCGCACGCCAGCCGGGTCGGGGTGTCGCTCACGGCGGGCGGGGGCGAGGTCGTGCTGTCCGTGTCGGACAACGGTGTGGGCATCCCGGAGCAGGGCCGCCGCAGCGGCCTGGCGAACCTGGACGAGCGGGCCCGCAGCGTCGGCGGCGCGTTCCTGGTCGAATCGCCGTCCGAGGGCGGCAGCCGGCTCGTGTGGCGGGCCCCGCTGCACCGGGATCCGGCCTCGGCGGAGCTCGGCTGATCAGCCGGCCCCGGCACACGGGGCCGCGCCCGGCTCCGCGGCCGCACAGGGCTCCGCGGCCGCACGGGGCTCCGCGGCCGCACGGGGCTCCACAGGCGCACGGGGCGGCCCGTCCGCGCAGGGCCGCCAGGCCGTGCCCCGGTCCGGGGCCGCGGCAGCCTCCGGGGCGGCGGCGCGCTCCAGGCGGAAGCCGGTGACCAGGTCCGGCCTGATGCGTACGACACGGCAGGGCTCCGGGCCCTGCACCCAGGGCCGCAGCCGGTCCTCGTACGCCGCCGCCTGCGCGGGGTCGGTGACCGGGCGGGCGTAGCCGGTGACCACGACGCTCCAGCCGAGGCGGGTGCGGGCGTCGATGTCGTCGGTCTCGTACGCGACGACGACGCCCGCGCCGTCGGACGGCGCCTCCAGCGCGGCGAGCGCGCCGCCGTCGTGCACCCGCAGGACGATGTCCTCGCCGTCCAGCAAGTGGTTCACGGGGCGTACCGCGGGGAGCGCCTGCCAGGTGAAGACGACCCGCCCCAGGGGGGCCGTCCCGAGCAGACGCAGGGCCTCGCCCCGGTCCAGGGGCCGCATGCGGCGCGCACACTTCCCGTCCACTTCGTGTTCCATCATGGGCACCTGCGGTCCGAAGGAGATCGATCTGCTGCGTACTGAGCTCGTACGTGAACCAGCAGCGTCACCCGGACCGTACGCACGGCACCAGGGCCGAACGGTCCTCCAACGGCCCTCACCACCAGCCGCAGTACAGCTCCCGGTCCGCGCCGACCACCCGCAGCGACTTGGCCAGCAGCGGCGGCACGCCCTGGAGCAGGAGCCGAGCCCCGGTGCGGGCGCACCGCCGGTGCAGGCGGAGGAACATGTCGATGCCCGAGGTGTCGCAGAACGCGAGCCCGGTCAGGTCGAGGACCACGTCCCCGCCGCCGTCGGCGACCCGCGCGAGTCTCGGCTCGACGGCCGCGACCGTGTGCACGTCCAGCTCGCCCACGACGGCGACGCCCGCCCCGTACCCGTCCCGTACGACCGTCCTGAGCGCGATCATCGTCCTGCCCATGTGTCCTCTTCCCCTCCCACGTCACCGTCTCCGGCCGCGCCCCTTCGGGACACGGCCGTACGGTCGCCCCCACCCCATCAGCCGCACGCACGGAGGCGGAAGGTCCGCATGCCCCGTACCAAGGGCCGAAGGTCCCGAAGTCCGGGATTCAGGTCGCGTGCGGGGCCGTACCGCGCTAAGCGGCCTCGGGGAAGCGGGGCACGCCCCCGAGGCCGCTTAGGGGCGCTTAGGGGAAGGGCCGATCGGCCCTGTCCTGCGGCCCGCAGCCCCGGCAGGATGCGAGAGCGCGGGTACGTCCGGTACACGCCCGACCGAGGAGCAGAAGATGACCGACAGCGGTGCCCCCCACCCGGCGGAGGAGCCGATCAGCGTCTTCCTCCTCGACGACCACGAGGTCGTCCGCCGCGGCGTGCACGACCTGCTGGAGGCCGAGCCCGACATCCGCGTGGTGGGCGAGGCGTCCACGGCGGAGCAGGCGCTGGTACGGGTCCCCGCGCTGCGGCCGCGGGTGGCGGTGCTGGACGTGCGGCTCCAGGACGGCGACGGCGTCACCGTCTGCCGCGAACTGCGCTCCCGCATGCCGGGGCTGGCCTGCCTGATGCTCACCTCGTTCGACGACGAGGAGGCGCTGCTCGACGCCATCATGGCCGGCGCCTCCGGCTACGTCCTCAAGCAGATCAGCGGAACGGACCTGGTGACCGCGGTCCGCACGGTGGCCTCGGGCAAGTCGATGCTCGACCCGGGCGCCACCGCCCGGGTCATGGCGCGGATGCGGGGCGAGGTGCCGCAGGAGGAGCAGGTGCCGGGCCTGCCCGGGTTCACGGACCGGGAGAAGGAGATCCTGGTGCTGGTCAGCGAGGGCCTGACGAACCGTGAGATCGGCAAGCGGCTCTACCTCGCCGAGAAGACGGTGAAGAACATCGTCTCGCGCCTGTTCATCAAGCTCGGCGTCGACCGGCGGGTCCAGGCCGCCGTGATCGCCAGCCACACCCTCGTCCCGTCCAGCCGCCAGCCGGGGAGGGGGGGGGGGGGGGGGGGGGGGGGGGGGGGGGGGGGGGGGGGGGGGGGGGGGGGCCGGGGGGGGGGGGGGGAGGGGGGGAGGCGGA
>NZ_JBWKDK010000006.1:223392-276732 GCF_056436005.1 Streptomyces sp. NPDC043854 | reverse complement strand
CTCCAGCGGCATGAAGTACGGCCAGCTGGCGCGGTGCGTTCAGCCGTAGGGCATGGCACCAGCCCTCCCATAGCAGTTACGGGACAGCCCTTAGGCGGGCGCAGATAAATTCATTCGCTACGGTGTAGGCTGCATCATCTGAATCAACCTTGACGACGCCGTCCAGGCTGCAATAAGAGGCTCCGGTGAGCCCCTCCCCAACGAGGGAACTCATCGCGGCGACGCGGTAGAATCCAGCTTCCATATTTCCAGCATGTACCGATTCGGTCGCTTGTGCATCCTGTCCGCAGGCACACCACGGGCCTGCAACCGAGCTATCGCCATCGGTCGCCGTTGGTCGCCTGTGAGTGGCCTTGCACGGAGCCGACCGCCCCAGCCACAGTGAGGTTCTCCCACCATCAGACTCGCGCTGTTTGCGAGCGCGGCTGGCGGTCTGGGTGGAGTGGGCGCTGGCCTGGGCGGCGGGCGCGCTCGCCGCGCTTTGCGCGGCGGGTGCCTTGAAGAGGCAGGGGAGCTTTCACCAGTGGTTCTCACCATGTGCTCGGTGCGGCATGCGACGCTTGCTACCACAACACGAGTGGACAAGGAGCTCAGGTGGCGGAGCAGGCCAGCCCTCGCGGGACCTTCTTGAAAATCGCTGACCGCGTGAAGGCGCAGATAGTCGCCGACGCGACCATGAGCGAGTTGCCCTCGCTAGCCGAGGTCATGGCCGAGTACGGCGTGTCCCGTGGTGTGGCGCTCCGAGCCTTCAAGGTGCTTCAGCAGGAAGGTGCTGCCGAGCCGGTACCCGGATCCCGGTGGCGCGTCGTGCGCGCCGGGGAACCAGTGGACCGTCGGCCGCTGGCTGAGAGGATCGCCGCGCTCATCACGGCTGAGGGGCTGGCGGTTGGGGCAGTGTTCCTCAGCGAAGGAGAGTTGAGCGCCCGCCTCAAAGTGTCCCGCCCGACCATCAGCAAAGCCCTGGCTCAGTTGGAGGCCGCCGGCCTGCTCACCGAAGGGGGGCAGGGCAGGCGACGCTCTGTCCGTGCCTTGCCGTCCCAGTAGGAGGACTTGAAGTCTTGACCACCACCACGCTTACGGAATGGGCCTACCCGCTCGCGGAGTCGCTGCTGGCCGACCCGCTACCGCGCCGCTGGAAGCACTCCCTCGGCGTCGCTGAGCGTGCGCGTTCCATCGCCGCAATTCTCGGCTCGGACGCCGAGTTGTTGGAGGCCGCGGCCGTCCTGCACGACATCGGCTACTCCCCCGACCTGGCCAAGACGGGATTCCATCCGCTGGACGGCGCCCGCCACCTCCGGAGCATCGGTGCCGAGGAGCGCGTCGTACGACTCGTCGCGCACCACTCCTGTGCATGGATGGAGGCCGAGGCTCGGGGGATGCGGGAAGAACTTGAGGCTGAGTTCCCGCGCGAGGAAGAGCACCTGGCAGACGCTCTCTGCTTCTGCGACATGAACACCACGCCGGACGGTACGCCGACGAACCCCGTGGACCGCGTAAACGAGATCGCCAGCCGGTATGGTCCCGACAGTCTGATCGGGAAGTTCATCCGGCGCGCTGAGCCGGAGATCCTGCTGTGCTCTGTGCGCGTGCTCACCAGGATCTCCGAGGCGAAGGCCAGCGTGGCTCAGCCGATGTAAGGCGCGTTCCGGGTTCGGTCGAGCGCGTGCTCGATGCGGAGCCGCATTGTGGAGTGGATATCGAGGTCGGCCAGGTCCGCGGGGGCAGTCCAGCGGACCTGCGTCGTCTCGTTGCTCGTACGTACTTCCCCGCCGATCGGCCTCGCGCGGAAGCAGATGCTGAACTGCTGCCGCGCCTCCCCGTCGTCGTACAGCATCACGTGACCAGGGTCGGTGTAGATGCCGGACAGGTCGACTACCTCTGCCTTGATGCCCGTCTCCTCCCAGACCTCCCGCACGACGGTGTCACTGATGGACTCGCCCACGTCGTGGCCGCCGCCAGGAAGGGCCCAACGGCCGTTGTCCGAGCGCTGGATCATCAGCACCTGTCCCGCGTCGTTCTGCACGAAGGCTACGACGGAGGGGACAACGCTGTTCGCTGGCGGTGCATCAGGGTCGTGAAGGTAGTCAATCCGTCCCATGCTCAAGCTCCTGTGAAGTCGTGTTCGGTCACCTGGCGTGCGCCTCCCCAGGTCTGTTCGATGCTATTGGCGTACGTGTCGAAGAGGCCGCCGCCGGGGAGCCGGCGGAGGTGGAGCACGGGCGCCAAGTACGCCCCGATCCCGTACACGTGGGTGTTCACAAGCATCTCGTCATCCGAGCGGAACAGAGAGTTGTACAGCGTCGCATCATGAAGCCGGATCCCGATCTCGGGGTGGCTGGCAACGAGCGGCCGATAGTTCATCAGGGCATTCCGGATCTTGCCGTCCATGATCCGATGCCCTTCGTCGATGCCGCGCTGCCGGACCGCGTCGCAAGCGGGGTCGCCGAGCAGAAGCCGCACTTGGGCGTTCTTTGACACCTTGCTCTTGAGGATCTCGTGGAACAGCGGATCTTCTGAGAGCCATAGTCCCGCATAAACGAGCACGTCAACGTGTGTGGTTGCGCGGTTGTACATCTCGCGCCAGAGCCCCGTCGGCACCATGTGGCGGTGCGGGTAGACCGTCACGATCTCGGCCTTGCTCAGGTCTGTGGACGTCTCGACTGCCCGCTCGTCGTCCCACAGGGTTGTCACGCCGACGCCGAGCTTGGCCGCCACGGCGTACTGATGACGCCTGTACGGCACCTTTCCCTGCGTGATCCAGCGTTCCACGGTCTTCGCGTTGACCTCGATGGCCTCGGCGAGTTGCTGGACGGTCAAGCCCTTCGCAAGCAGGGCGGACCGTAAGCGCTCATTGGACATCTACACCCCCCGGTGGGACGTCTTGGGAGGTCTTGACCGTAGCCAGAAGACCCCGACGTGTCCACGTGCAGGGTGCACAACGCCCCAGACCTGGCGGGATTCTGATGGTGCGCCAAGGGATCGCGGTGCGAAGGCAAGGAACTCCGCAGCCCTGCTTGACGAACCGTTGATGCGATACCTGTAATAGAGGTACTGCATCGGCTCCGCGAGGGGCTCGGAGCACAGTCCTAGCCCCTGCCTTGCCTGAAACGGAGGTCAGGGGAACGGCGCTAGTCGCCCGGAGGCCCTCGAAAGGGGCCAAAGGAAGCAACTGCTCCTTGAGAACTCAACAGAGTGCCGACCCAGCCACCTGCACAAGGGTGGTCGATGGGTGCGGGTCACCACCCCGACCGCCCATGTCGGGCCGGGTGGCCCGCCCGGTTCCGCCCTCCGGGGTGGCCGGCGAACTGATCTGACTGCGCAGAACGTTTCGCGGGCCCGCGTCGTCCGTGCTGAGTATCAGTGCTCACGGTCCCCGGCATCCGGTGATGTGGCGGAGCCGCGGCCGCTCGTGCTGATGCGAGGTCGATTCCACGAAGTGCAGCCCCCGGCGGTCGGACGCCGAGGGCTGCTGTTCGGTCCCGTTCCTGTCTGAGAGGAGCAAGACCCAATGAATTTCATCGTTGCACGTCAGAAGCCCGTTACTGCCCTGCCGCCGGACTTGGAGCCGACGAACGGGGAGCTGGACGCGATCGAGCTGGAGATGCCGCTCATCGAGGCGGAGGTCGCCCTGCTCGACGTGCAGATCATGACGCTCGACCGTGCGTCGTCCGCTCTGGATGGCCGCCGGATCCGCCGGGCGGAGAACCGGGTGCTGTCTGAGTGGCTGATCCTGGCGAACAAGGTTCGTCCGGTGCCGCCGGTGGTTGCGTGATGGCGCGGGCGCAGATGACCTGCCGGTCCGGCCGGTGGCGTCTGTATGTGGTCCAGTTCGGCCGGCCCCAGTGGCCCACGCACTGCTTCACGGGTACCGCGGTGCCCACCATCGCGGAGCGTTCACGCGCGCTGGAGGCCCTGGGGTACGTGTTCACGGGTCTCCCGGAGTGGTCGTGGGTCGAGGACGCCGAGGAGTACGGCAACCCCGACTCGCCGGTGCTCCTGATCGCCGTGGCGCACGTTGCCCCGGCCGGTGGAGGTGCATCGTGAGCGCCGGCCGGGCCCTGACCCGGCCGCAGAAGTTCGTTCTGACAGCCGCGTTCGTACCGATGCTCGCCACCGGCACGGCTGGCGGTGCGGGCACGTTCTCCAACATCAAGGGTGCCTACGGCTCCGGGACCGCGCTCGGCGCGGTCGCGGCGGGCGAGGGTGCCACCGCCGTTCTCGCCCTGGTGCTGCTGGGCCTGACCATGCTGGGCCAGGCGTCCCCGCGTGTGGTGCGGGCGGGGTTGTGGCTGCTGCCGGCCGCTGCGTCTGTCATGTCGGCGATAGCTGCGGAGGGGCCTGGCCGGACGGTGATCTACGCGGTGACGCCGATGGGCATGTGTGTGGCGGCGGAGGGCATGGCGTTCCTGGCGCGGCGGATCGTGGTCCACACCGACGGCCGGGACGCCGAGGCCGAGCACCGGGCCGCCGCGGTGGTGCGGGCGCTGGCTTTCCACCGGGCCCGCGCCGCGAACCACCCCGACGCCCGCGTCCGGAAGTCCTCCGAGCGCACGTCGTGGCGGCTGGCGCGGAAGGTCGGCGCGGGGGATGCCTCGCTCGGGTCGCGTCTGCTGGACGTGCAGCGCGAGCGGGTCACCACTGGTGCGGATGTCGCGCTGGCGGACATGTTCGCCGTGGCCGTCACACCCGAGCGTCACGCCGTCACAGCCCCCGTGACGGCTGTGCTGCCCCCCGCCCCCGAACCGCACACTGCGACCGCCGCGGCGGTGGCCGAGGCCGAGGCCGTCACGCAGCCCCGTGACGGTGAAGACACGCAGGTCAAGGCCTCACCGCCGGTGCCTGAGGTGGAGGGCGTCACGGCGGCCGTCACGCCCGTGACGCTGGACGAGGTCGCGGCCGTGGCTGGCGTACCCACGCCCCGCCCGGCCGAGCCCCTCTCGGACGCACAGCTCGTGGTCGTGCTGCGACACCTGCGGTACTCGGCCGACCCGCCGCTGTCCTACCGGCAGGCCGTCACGGCCTTCCGCGAGGCCAGGTTCGTCGGCGGCGAGCAGCGCATCCGCTCTGCCTGGGGCGCACTGATGGCCCAGGAGGAGAGCACCCCGTGAGCACCCTCCCGGTCTACCGGTGGCGCCTCGCCCCGGACGGGCTGGCCACCCGGCGGCAACTTCGTGCCGCCGGGCTCCGGCCCGGCGGGCAGGACATCGCAGCCCAGCTCGAACGCCCCCGCCGTGGACGCGGCCCGCTGGTTGCGTTCCTGTACCGCGTTGACCTCGCGCTGCCGGTCCGGCCGATGACCGCCGCCAAGCAGACGGCGCTCGCCGCCGCGAACCTGGCCCGCCGCACCTGCCCGAGCTGCGGGCGGGACGCCGGTTACGTGATCCCGGCCCGGCTGGGTGAGTGCGTGCCGTGTGCCTTTCCCGACTCCGAATAGCGCGCCGCCTGAACCTTCCAACGTCGTAAGGAGTTCTGCTGTGTCTCGCCGTACACGAACACAGGCCGCCCAGGCGGCCGCACCCATGACCGTTCACCTTCCGCGCCAGCGCCGCAGGGGACGGCAGGCGCCGCCCGTCATCGTCGTCGTCTCCGAACAGCCCACGCTGGCCTCCCGAGTCATGCTGGCGGTGGGCCGCTGGGTGTGGGGCCACCGCCGCCTCTGGGCCCCGTCCGGCATCGCCGTGGGGCTGCTGGCCGTGGCGGGCATCGTCCACGTGTTCGCGCCGTGGACCGGGCTCGTCGCCGGTGCTGCTGCTGTCGTGCCGCTGGGCCGTCTGGCCTGGCTGGCGAAGGCCCGCCCGGCCGCCCGTACGACGTGGGCGTGGCGTATCGCGCTGGCGATCGTGGCCCTTGCGGGTATCGCCTGGCTCTCCCTGGCCCTGTGGTTTGGCCCGGTGAGCGGGCTGCTGATGGGCCTGTGGGCGCTGACCACCCTCACCGTTCAGATCCTGTGGCTGACCGTCGGCCGCACCACCTTCAAGGAGCGCTCCTGATGGCCAACAACTCGTGGTTCGGTGGCATGAGCACCCAGCGCCCCGGCCAGCCGCAGGGGGGTAGCCAGCGCCGGACGGTGCCGAACAACGGCACCGCTCAGGGCGGCCGGCAGAACACCGGCGCTCAGGGCGGTACGAACCGGTCGCGGACGACGAACCGCAGCAAGACCCGCGAGTACCACTTCCACATCAACGACAACAGCGGCGGCGGCCAGCAGGGCGGCGGCCGCGGGGGCCAGAACGGGTTCACGGGCCGCGGCCGGGGCCAGGGCTCCGGCCGGGTCCACAGCCCGCTCGCCGACCCGGAGTTCTTCAGCAACGTCGACATCCGCAACTACTGCGAGGGCGGGCGCGGCCTGTTCCTGCAGCTGTCGTTCGAGCTCGCCAACGCTGCCGAGCTCCTCAACGCGGTGCTGAAGGAGGTCCCGGACCCCGAGGGCCGCCCGTTCGGCTCCCGGTCGCGGGCCCGCCGGGTCTCCAAGCGGCTGCAGAAGGCCGCGGAGGACGCCCGGGACACGGCCAAGAACCTCGCCGCGACCTACGCGGCGTTCCAGCGGGAGTTCGACCCCGAACTCGCCCCCTACCAGGCCAAGCGCCCCCGCCAGGGCGGCCGACGGTTCGACTTCGGCGCCTAACCCCACCCCCTGATCGGTTAAGGAGGTCAGTCCGTGTCCAGCACGAAATCCGAGGACCAGCAGTACGACGAGAAGCTGCGCGCCGCGCACGGCGACGGGGGCGGGGTCGGCGAGTACCTGCTGCACCGCGCGAAGCCGCACCTGCCGCCGTGGCTGTCCGGCCTCGGCGTCGGCCTGGCCTCCCTGCCCGCCCACCACTTCTGGAGCGGTCAGGCCGGTGTGACCGCCGGCCTGACCCTCGCCTCGGTCGGCCTGACCGGGCTGACCTGGTGGGCCGGGCACTCCACCACCCGCCAGCGCCGTCTGCACTCCGCCGCTACGGTCGCCGCCGCATCGTCGTGGTTCACCGCGGCCGCGATCGCCGGTCCCGCGGCCGGGCCGCTGGGAGAGCTGTACTTCATCGGCGCCCCGGCGCTGGCCCTGTCGTGGAACATCCGCCAGATCCTCCGCCGCAACCCCGACAACACCGCCAGCGGCTCCGACGGCGGATTCCTGGAGAAGGTCGGTCTGGCCAAGACACAGGTCGTCCGCTCCGAGGTCGGCCCGAACAAGGCCGCCTTCGACCTGCAGCTCCCGCGCGGGGAGCTGACCCCGGAGGACGTCTCGAAGAACATCACCCGCATCGCCGGCGCCCTGGACGTGCCCAGGAACGCCATCCGCGTCCAGGAGAACCCCGACTCCGCCTCGCGGGTCACCCTCACCGTGGTCCCGCTCGACCTGCTCAAGAACACCGTCCCCTGCCCCGGCCCGTCCGCCCCAGGAGGCTCGATTGCCGAGCCGGTCATCGTCGGGATCTACGAGGACGGCACCCCGGTGCCGATGTGGTTCCCCGGCGACCCCGCGGCCGCGCGCAACGCCATGATGCTCCTGCTCATGGGCATGACCGGCTCCGGCAAGTCCGAAGGCGGCCTGACCGCCCTCGCGGAAGTCTTCACCCGCCGGGACGTGGTGGTGTGGGCGTCCGACCCGGCCAAGGCCGACCAGACCCTGGGCCCGCTGCTGCCCGCGATCGACTGGGCCGCCCTCGACATGGCCTCCACCAAAGCCATGGTCGAAGCCCTCAAAGCAGCCATCCCCGCCCGCACCGCATGGCTGGCCAAATACGGCTACAAGCAGTGGGAACCCGCCTGCGCCGAAACCCAGGCAGACGGCTCCCCCGGCATGCCCTACCTGATCGCCTGGTTCGAAGAAGCCGCCAAACTACTCCGCGAGATCGACGAGGACGCCCTCACCGGCATCGCCCAAGAGGCCCGCTCCGCCGGCGTCTCCCTGGTCATCTCCATGCAGCGCGCCTCCGGCAACCAGGTCTCCACCGACACCCGCGCCTCCCTCGGCTCCTCCTGGTGCCACGGCGTACGCACCGAACGCGACGCACAGTTCGCCCTCGACGGCGACGTCCTCGACGCCGGCGCCGCCCCCCCACATCTGGAAGGACAAGAAGCCCGGCTACTCCTACCTCGTCGCCAACGGCATCCCCGACGACGCGTGGGCAACCCCGCTGCGGGACTACCTGACCAGCGTCGACTACCTCAGGTGGGTCGTCCTCACCTTCGCCGACACACGGGCCGCCATCGACCCCGTCACCGCTGGCGCCGCGGCCCGCGCCGTTGACCGCGTATACACAGCCCGCACCCGCTACCCGCTGCCCGGCACGGCCGAGCTGGAGCCCTACGTGGACGACACCTACGACGAAACCGACCACACCAACGACTACGACGAGGACGGCTACGTCGACGCCGAGGCCTACGAGGAGGACGAAGACGGGTTCACCGACCCCGAAGCGGAACTCCCCGAGGTCGACACCGTCATCCCGCTCGCGTCGAAGCCCGACGAGGAGACGCCGCGCGTGAAGCTCACGCGGGCTGAGGCGCGGGCCGCGATGGAAGACATCCTCGATGAGTTCGAGGAGGAGGGACGGACCCTCGTCGGTCCGGCGGACTTCATGGAGCACTGCGACCGCCACGGCCGCGGCCGCTCATGGGTCTCCGGCGAGGTCGCCGCCTTCGTCATCGCCGGCCGCCTCGCCGAGACCAACGAGGTCGGCCGCTACCGGATCATCCCCTACCGCCAGGCGGCCTGACGCGTCAGACGCGTCTGACACCCCTGACAGCAGACAGCGCCAAAAGACAGGTCATACGCGTGCGCGAGGGGCGTCAGACACCCGTCTGACGCGTCTGACACCCCTCACCTGACACACCTGACACCCACACCCGCGCGGGGCCCGAGCCACACCGACACGGGCCCCGCAGCCTGCCCCGGGAGCCCGCCATGCCGCACAACACACCGCCCGCCCCCCTCCGGTACGGGGACGCGGTCCTCCACCCGCCCGCCCTCGCCGAGCCCCGGATACTGCCCGCCGAGATACCCCCCGGCATCCAGCTCGTCACCCTCCCCGACGGCACCCGCACCCTCGCCTACACCCACCCCACCCCCACCGCACCGACCCCCACGGGCGGCGTTCCCCAGTGGGCCAAGACCACCGCGCTCCTCGCCCCGACCATCGGCGGAGGCATCGGCACGGCCGGAATCGGAATCTCCTACGCCGCCCCCGGAGTCCTCGCCCTCGCCGACGCCCTCTGGGCACTCGTCGCACTCGTGGCCGCCGGAGCGCTCGCTCCCGCCCTCCGGCACACGGCCCGAGGCCGGCACACCGGCGCCACCACCCACATCACCCAGCACGTCACCGCCACCGGCCTGTTCGGCCGGGCCACCGGCACCCTCAAACACCGCTGAAAGGACCGCCCGGCATGGCCACCGAACCGTTCAACACGCGTCTCTCCGACGCCCTCGCCCTCCTCGCCGGCATGCGGACGCTGCGCTGCCCCCACCCGGGCTGCGACGTCCGCATCCGCTACCGCCACGCGAGCGCCTCCGAGGCCGGCCGCCTTGCCGTCCTGGCCAACGACCACACCCGCCACGGCCCCAAGCGGTAGGCCCCCCGTGGGTCCGGTCCAGCATCTCGACTGGAGCGACAACCGCCACTACGACCACACCCCACGCCCTTGCCGCCTGTGCGGCAAACCCGCGCTGATGCGCTCCCACGCCGGAGAGCCCGTCCACAAGGTGTGTGCAGAGGAGTGGAACGCCGCCCAGCCTGGCGAGGCCCGCCGCTACACGCCGCCCGCAAAGGGCCGCCCACAGCGCGACGTCGGCACCTGGCGGTTCCACAATGACGGCCCGACCACGCCGGCCCTGCGGCCCCACCCTCGCGTTCACCGCCCGGGTGGCCACCACTCAGCCTGCCGCGGGCATGCCAACAAACAGCGAGCAGGGCGATCTGTTCGCCGCCTGAAGCCCGCATGCGCCAAAGGGCGGTCTAACCGGATCGTCGGCGAGGCCGCCCCTGTGGCTTCCCCCTGGCTTACTCGGCCAGGGGGAAGCCTTGGAATCCATCTTCGGTCTGGTAGACGAGGGGGATGTCCTGGGAGGCGAGGAGGGCCTTCAGGTCGTTGCTGGGCTCGCTGGGCAGGAGGACCGCAACCCGCAGCGTCGTACTTTCGGGGACGTGGCGGCGGTAGTCCGCGAGCTGTCCGATGGCCATCCGGACGTTGATCCGGGTGGCGAGCCCCTTCGCCTCGTACAAGACGTGCTGCGTGCTGTCGTACACGTCCGGGGTCAGCGCGCTGGTCTCACCGGCGATGGTGATCTGGAACGTCTTGTGCTTGTGGCCGGCCTGTTCCAGGTGCGCCTTGAACGCTTCGACCAGCATGGCTTCCCGCAGGATGACCTTGCGCGGTCCGCCGGCGACCTCTGCCGAGGTTTCGGTGACCGTGTGCTGCTGGCTGTTCTTGTCCTTAACCCCGGTCTGCTTCGGCAGGACCGCAACGGGCTTGGATTCGACCTCCACGACCTTGTCGTGCGTGGCCGGCTTCAGGTTGTCTGCCGCCGTCCACGCCGGGGTCGTCCCGGCCGCCGGCCGCAGCCGGAAGACGAGGACGTTCCGCATGTGGCCGTCGCGGCCCGGGCCCCGCCGCGTCACGTAGGGCTGGATGGGGTCCACGACCATCTGACCGATGTAGCGCTGCTGCACCGCGCTCCCGCCACCCGCAACCTGCCCGTGGGCGACGAACAGGTGTACTTCCCGGCCGTCTGCGACGTGGTTGGCCAATGACTTGTTGCGGCTCTTCAGTTCCTGATCGCCGTTCGCTCCGTAGCCGGTGTACAGGTACAGCGGGCCGTACTCGTCGTCCTCGGCCCGGCCGTCGAACGTGTAGCCGTACTCCTCGCCCGCGGACAGGTCGGAGTACACAAACACCTTCTTGGCTTCCTTCGAGGGCTCGATGCCCTGGAAGATCCCACCGCCGTAGGCCGCCGCGACCTTGTCGCGGGTCGTCAACATGCCCGGAACAAGAGCAAGGGTCGTCGTCATAGCCACGACCCTATGCACCCCCAACGACATCCCGACATCGCATTCTTCGGGATCGCGCAAGAGGGCGGCCCCCTCTCACGCCAATGAATCGGGGCCGCCCTCATCCAGCGACTTCCAGCGAACTGGAGGAATCCAGCATGACCCGTCCCACCAACGCCCGGCCAGAGGGCAAGCAGGCCGCCACATGAAACACCACCTGGCCACGGCCCTCACCCTGGCCGCCGAGGGCCTTCCGGTGCTGCCGCTGGGCCGCGACAAGCGCCCGCTCGCCAACTGCCCCACCTGCCGGAAGAACGCGTGCGGCGGCCGACCGAACATGAAGACCCCCGGCCCCTGCACCTGCCCGCGCCCCTGCCACGCTTGGGCCGCCGCCACCACCGACCCTCAGTGGATCGCCTCCGCCCAGTGGCGGGCAACGTGGGAGCGGGCCGGGGCAGTCGGCTACCACCCCGGCGGCGCCCACCTGACCGTCGTCGACCTCGACAACACCGCCGCCGTCACCTGGGCCCGCGCGCACCTGCCCGCCACACTGACCGTGACCAGCACCCGCGGGCAGCACTGGGTCTACCGCGGCGCCATGCAGTCCGCGAACGGGCTCCGGCCCGGCGTGGACATCAAGTCCCTCATGGCCTACGCCCGATGGCTCGACCACGGCACCGGCCAGATGGCCTGGCTACCGGATGCCGTCCGCGCCCTGGTGGGCAGGGAAGAGTCCACCCCGCCGCGTACGGGGGCGGGGGTGGACTCTTCGTCACCGGGCCGCGCCCGCTGGGACCGATCGGTGGCCACCGGCTGCCGCCACACCGGCCGCTACGTCCAGACCGGCCTGGAGAGCGGGCTCGCCCGGGTGGCGGCCTGTCGCGACCAGGGGGCCGGGAGCAAGGCGTACGGCGTGGCCCGCTTCCTCGCCGCCCAGCACACCGCCTGCCCCGGCCCCTGCGGCCTCGAAGCGATCGGCGAGGACATCACCACCTCCGCCGTCAGCGTCGGGGTGCCTGAGACGTACGCCCGCCGAGCCGTCGCCAACGGCCTCGCCGCAGGACTTGGGAGGGCGTTATGAACGCCCGCCCGCACGCCGCCGCTCCTGCCTGCCCGCCCGGAGGCGTGGGCGCCCTGGAGGGCGTCGCCGAAGGCGTCCTCACTCCGCTCTTCTCTCCCAACGGCTGCAGGAGGGCGACATGAGCGGGCCGGTTCGACACGTGGTGATGATGAGTGGCGGTATCGGCTCCTGGGCAACCGCGAAGCGGGTGGTGGACGAGCACGGGCCCGATGCGTGTGTCCTGCTGTTCGCAGACACCAAGGTCGAAGACCCCGACCTGTACCGGTTCCTGGACGACGCGGCGGCCAGCCTCGGCGCACCACTGGTCAAGGTCGCCGATGGCCGCACGCCGTGGGAGGTCTTCAACGACCGGCGAATCATTGGGAACTCCCGGATCGCCCCGTGCAGCCAGTACCTGAAGCAGATTCCGTGCCGGAAGTGGCTGGAGGAGAACACCGACCCGGCCCAGACCGCGGTCTACGTCGGGATCGACTGGAGCGAGACCCACCGCCTGCCGGCCATCCAGGAGGCCTACCGGCCCTGGACTGCCCTCGCCCCACTGTGCGAGCCGCCCTACCTCGACAAGGAAGACCTCCTCCGCAACGCCGCAGCACGCGGCCTTCGCCCTCCACGCCTGTACGCGCAGGGCTTCCCGCACAACAACTGCGGCGGCGCCTGCGTACGCGGCGGGCAAGCCCAATGGGCGCTGCTGCATCAGACCAACCCCGCCCGCTACGCCGCAGAAGAACGCGAGGAAGAGGCCTTACGGGCTCGCCTCGGCAAGGACGTAGCCATCCTGCGTGAGCGGATCGACGGCATTACTCGCCCGTTGCCGCTGGTCGAGCTCCGGGCCCGTATCACCGCCGGAGACACCGACCGTGATGACTGGGGCGGCTGCGGCTGCTTCACCGAACCCACACCCGACAACGAGAAGGGAGACGCTGTGAGCGGCCAGCCGCTGAGCGACGACACCGACCTGTGGGCGGGACTATCCACCCTGGAGCCGCCCGACGCGCCCCTGCGGCCCATGTGGGACGAACCCGTACCCCTCACCCCCCGAACCGACCTGCCCGCCTTCCCCGTGGGAGCGCTGCCGGACTGGCTCGGGCAGATGGCGGCCCAGGTCGCCGAGGAAACCCAGACCCCCGTGGACCTGGCCGGCTGCCTGGCCCTGGCCGCTGTCGCGACCGCGGCCGGCGGGCGGGCCGCGGTCGCGGTGCGGGGGCAGTGGCGGGAGCCGGTCAACATCTACACCGCCGTCGCCCTGCCGCCCGGCAACCGCAAGAGCGCGGTGTTCAGCCTGATGACACAGCCGCTCCTGGCCGCCGAACAGGCACTCATCGAGACCACCGCCCCCGCACGCTCCGAGGCCGCCGCAGCCGCACGCATGGCCAAGGCCGCCGCCGACAAGGCCGCGGCGAAGGCGGCGAACGCCGAGGCCGGGCTCCGCGACGCGCTGACCGCTGAGGCCGTCGCGCTGGCCGCGGCCGCCGACCAGGCCATGGTCCCGGAAGAGCCTCAGCTCGTCGCCGACGACGTCACCGCCGAGAGCCTGACCACCCTCCTCGCCCAGCAGGACGGCCGGATCAGCATCCTGTCCCCGGAAGGGGAGATTTTCGAGATCATCGCGGGCCGCTACTCCGGGATCCCGAATATGGGGATCTTCCTCAAAGGGCACGCCGGAGACCTGGCCCGGGTCAACCGGCAGGGCCGCGAGGCCCAGCACATCGAGAACCCCGCCATCACCATGGGCCTGGCCGTCCAGCCTGAAGTCCTCGACTCCATCGGGCAGATCAAGGGCGCCGACGGCCGCGGACTCCTCGCCCGCTTCCTCTACTCCAAGCCGGAATCGCTCGTCGGCCGCCGCAACCTCACCCCCGACCTCATCCACCCCGACACCGCCGCCACCTACGCCCAGCACCTCGGCTCCCTCGCCCTGACCCTGGCCACCCGCACCGAACCCCTCACGCTCACCCTGGCCCCGGAAGCGGACACGGTCCTGCTCGCCTACCAGCGCGTCACTGAATCCCGCCTCGGCAAGGGCGGCTCCCTCGCCCCGATCGTGAAATGGGCCAGCAAACGCGACGGAGCAGTCGCCCGCATCGCCGGCCTGCTCCACCTCGCCACCCACGCCGACGACGCGTGGGCCCGGCCCATCGCCGCCGAGACCATGGCCGCCGCCACCGAAATCGGCGACTACTTCACCACCCATGCCCTGGACGTCTTCGGCGCCATGGGCGCCGACCCCGCCCAGGACATCGCCCACACCGTCCTGACCCACCTCCGAGACAACCAGACCACCAACTTCACCAAACGGGACCTCTTCCGCGGCCTGCCCCGCGGCGATTTCCCCGCCATGAGCGACCTCGACCCCGCACTCGTGCTCCTCGAAGAGCACGGCTGGATCCGCCAGCAGCCCGCACCGCCCAGGACCACACGCGGCGGCCGGCCGCCCTCCCCCCGCTACGAGACCCACCCCCGCCTACCCCACGCCCGCTGAAAACCCCACACCCCCGCGACAGAACTGACAGAACCCCCGCCCAAGCCCCTGACCTGCGAAAACAGTCCCCGATCCAGCTGTGACAAAACCTCCGGAAACTCCGACAAAACCCAACGCCCGCCAGGCACACCGCCCGGCGGGCCGCTCTGACAGAACCCCCACCCGGAGGTTCTGTCAGAGTTTTCCGAGGTTTTGTCACACCCCGGAAGGCACCGAAACCGCAGGTCAGTAGCCATCTGGCGTGGTTCTGTCAGTTCTGTCATCAGGACCCGGGGTTTTTGCGTGTCCCGCAGCCAACATCACCGACTCCTCGTGCCTCGGAGGCGCTATGTCCAAAGAACGCACCCCCCGCGGCGTGTCCCTGCCCGCGCTCCCCGACCGCTTCCTCACGCCGGACGAGGTCGCCTTCCTGCTCAGGGTGCCGCTGGAGACCGTCTACCAGTGGCGCAAGAAGCGCACAGGCCCGATCGGCTTCCGCGCCGGGAAGCACGTCCGCTACCACCCTCAGGCCGTACGGGACTGGTACGCCCAGCAGATCGCCGCCGAAGACCGCCGAGCCGCCTGAACCACCACCATCACCGCCGAGGGCGGGCCCACCCGGGCCCGCCCTCTCCCATTCCCAGAAGGGTTACTCGTGGCAGGACACATCCAAGACCGCTGGTTCAAGACCGAGACTGGCCCCAACGGCAAGCCCCACCGGGTCAAGACTGACCGGCACGGCACCGGGATGCGGTACCGCGCACGCTACATCAGCGAAAACGGTGCCGAGAGGAGCAAGTCGTTCCCTGACAAGCAGAGGCGCCTCGCCGAGGCGTGGCTGACGCAGATCGCCGCCGACATGTCGCGCGGGCAGTACGTCGATCCCGCCGCGGGCAAGGTGACGTTCCAGGCCTACGCCACCACGTGGTTGGCGTCCCAGACGACCGACATGTCGACGATCGATGCGATCGACCAGCGCTTTCGGCTGCACATCTTCCCGCACGTCGGTCACCGCTCCCTGAGCGCCTTCCTGCCGGCGCACATCCGGGCGTGGGGACGCATCCTGCAGGACGCCGGACTTGCACCGTCATACCAGCGGGTCATTTTTGCCAACGTCTCGGCAGTCTTCGGCGCCGCCGTCGATGACGGCATCATCCACCGCAATCCTTGCCGTGCGGGATCGGTCCGGCCGCCCCGCCGGGATGCAAGGAAGCTCAAGCCGTGGCCGCGCGAACGGGTCCTCGCGGTCAGGGAAGCCTTGCCTGTGCCGTACCGGAAGGTCGTGGACGTTGGCGCGGGATGCGGACTGCGGCAGGGGGAAATCTTCGGACTGGCAGCGGACGAGGTCGACTTCCTCGGGGGCGTCGTCCACGTCGTGCGGCAAGTGAAGATGGTCAGGGCCCAGTTGGTGTTCGCCCCGCCGAAGGGCGGGAAGCTCCGTGACGTGCCGCTGCCCGACTCCGTGGCGTTCGCCCTGGCGGAGCACATCACCCAGCGCCCGCCGCTCAGCGTCACGTTGCCGTGGAAGACGCCGGACGGGCCGCCGGTCACGGCGCCGCTGCTCTTCTACTCGCGGGAGCGGAAGCCGGTGAACCGCAATTTCTTCAACATGGGTGTGTGGAAGCCGGCGCTGGTCACGGCCGGAGTGATCCCGCCGCGCGAGCCGGGAGAGCGGTTCGCCCGGTCCAGCGAGCATGGGATGCACGCCCTGCGGCACTTCTACGCGTCCGTTCTGTTGGACGCGGGGGAGAACGTCAAGGCCCTGTCGGAGTACCTCGGTCACGGCGACCCGGGGTTCACCCTGCGGACCTATACGCACCTCATGCCCAACAGCCAGGCACGAGCGCGAAGGGCCGTCGACGGGGTCTTCCGCGGAGGCGGAGACACCGACGACGGCCCACAGACGGCCCAGGAGGACGGAAAGGCGTCCTGACCTGCGGCTGAGTTAAATGTCGCGGAAGGTCTCGATCTGGGCGCCGACCGAGTTGAGGCGCTCGGCGAGGTCCTCGTAGCCGCGGTTGATGACGTAGACGTTGCGCAGGACGGAGGTGCCCTCCGCCGCCATCATCGCCAGCAGGACGACCACCGCCGGGCGCAGCGCCGGCGGGCACATCATCTCCGCGGCGCGCCAGCGCGTGGGGCCCTCGACCAGGACGCGGTGGGGGTCCAGCAGTTGGAGGCGGCCGCCGAGGCGGTTGAGGTCCGTGAGGTAGATCGCCCGGTTGTCGTACACCCAGTCGTGGATCAGGGTCTTGCCCTGGGCGGCGGCCGCGATGGCCGCGAAGAACGGGACGTTGTCGATGTTCAGCCCGGGGAACGGCATCGGGTGGATCTTGTCGATGGGCGCTTCGAGCTTCGACGGGCGGACCGTCAGGTCGACCAGGCGGGTACGGCCGTTGTCGGCCGGGTACTCCGGCGAGCGGTCGTGGTCCAGGCCCATCTCCTCCAGGACCGCGAGCTCGATCTCCATGAACTCGATCGGGACCCGGCGGATCGTCAGCTCCGACTCCGTGACGACGGCGGCGGCGACCAGGCTCATCGCCTCGACCGGGTCCTCGGAGGGGGAGTAGTCGACGTCGACGTCGATGTTCGGGACGCCGTGGACGGTCAGGGTCGTGGTGCCGACGCCGTCGACCCGGACGCCCAGCGCCTCCAGGAAGAAGCACAGGTCCTGGACCATGTAGTTGGAGGAGGCGTTGCGGATGACCGTGACGCCGTCGTGCCGGGCGGCGGCCAGCAGCGCGTTCTCGGTGACGGTGTCCCCGCGCTCGGTCAGCACGATCGGGCGGTCGGGGCTGACGCCGGGCTCGACCTTGGCGTGGTAGATGCCCTCGGTCGCGGTGATGTCCAGGCCGAAGCGGCGCAGGGCGATCATGTGCGGCTCGATGGTGCGGGTGCCGAGGTCGCAGCCGCCGGCGTACGGCAGGCGGAACTGGTCCATCCGGTGGAGCAGGGGGCCCAGGAACATGATGATGCTCCGGGTCCGGACGGCCGCCTGCGCGTCGATGGCGTCCATGTCGAGCTCGGCCGGCGGGACCAGCTCCAGGTCGACGCCGTCGTTGATCCAGCGGGTGCGGACGCCGATGGAGTTCAGGACCTCCAGGAGGCGGTAGACCTCCTCGATGCGGGCGACCCGGCGCAGGACCGTGCGGCCCTTGTTCAGCAGGGAGGCGCACAGCAGGGCCACGCACGCGTTCTTGCTCGTCTTGACGTCGATGGCGCCGGACAGGCGGCGGCCGCCGACGACCCGCAGGTGCATGGGGCCGGAGTAACCCAGGGAGACGATCTCGCTGTCGAGCGCTTCGCCGATGCGGGCGATCATTTCAAGGCTGATGTTCTGGTTGCCGCGCTCGATGCGGTTCACGGCGCTCTGGCTGGTGCCCAGGGCGTCCGCGAGCTGACTCTGTGTCCAGCCCCGGTGCTGCCGGGCGTCACGGATGAGCTTGCCGATGCGTACGAGGTAGTCGTCTGCCATGGGTGCACCGTATCTCAGATATGAGATGAGATACGCGTCGGGTGCGGCGTTCGGGTGTTACCGACCGTCAATTCGCCCGGCCGCGGTCGGACCGGCGCCCGCCGAGAACCGATCCGCGAACCCGGCCGACCGGGAATGAAAGGGCGTTGTGTCACCGATACGGGCAAAGAGTGACATCCCGATGCCCGTGTCCAGGCCGCGGTTGCCTGCGCGGACGACGTCGCGCAGTGCCGAACCGGCCGCCGTGTGACGGGAGATGCCGCCGCCCGGCTCTCCCGCGCGGGCTCATCCGGCCAGGAACTGCGCCACGGCCGAGGCGAAGGCGGCGGGGTCGTCGCGCCAGGGGAAGTGGCCGGCCCCGGGCCGGACGGCGAGCCGGGCGTCCTTGAAGAGGCCGGCGTACTCGGTCATCACCGGGACCGGTCCCTGGAGGTCGAGCTCCCCGGCGACGACGAGCACGGGCGGCTCGAACCGGCCGAGCGCGGCCCGCAGCGCGGCCGGGTCGTACGCGCCGTCCGCGCCGAAGGCGGCCGCCGCCTCCTGGTTCTTGCGGTCCTCGCCTTCGGCGGCGAACCGCCGGGCCGCCTCGTCCCAGCGGCCGTGGAAGAAGGGCTCGACGGCCGTCCAGTCGTCGGGTCCGGCCTGCCCCGCGACGATGCGCTCCAGCGCCGCGAAGGCGGCCGGGAACCAGGGCTCGTCGCGGCGGAGCCGCGCGGCGGCCAGCCGCTGCCCGCCCCCGATGGCGATGCCGGTGGCAGCGACGCTCGGCGTGATGAGGGCCAGCCTGCCGGTGTGCTGCGGGTGCCGGGCGGCGTACAGCGCGGCCAGGTTCGCACCGGCGCTGTGCGCGAGCAGGTCCACCCGGTCCAGGCCGAGGTGGCGGCGCAGCGCCTCGACGTCGTCGACCTGCCGGTCGCAGCGGTAGGTGGCGGGGTCCTCGGGTGCGGCCGAGGTGCCCGTACCGCGCGGGTCGAACAGGACCAGGCGGCGGTGTGCGGACAGGCCGCCGAGGTCGCCGAGGTAGGCGGAGTCCAGCATCGGCCCGCCGGGCAGGCAGACCAGGTCCGGGCCGTCGGCCGTGTCCGGTCCGGCGAGGACGCGGTAGCCGAGCGGGGTGCCGTCGTACGAGGTGAAGGTGGGCATGCCGGAGACGCTTTCAGCCCGCGCCCCGCGGGGCAACGGGGTTTCCGCGGGCATGCCGGGGGCACCCCGGGGCACCCCCGGGGGCGCCCCGGAAACAGACATGGCGATGCCCTGGCATGACCAGCGGGCGGTGATGCACTAGAGTTATCTCGACATCGAGATATCTGCCGAAGGCGTACCGCAGCCGCCCCTGCTGGTAAGGGCTACCTAACTTAGCCTTACCTTAGCGGATTGGCCACAGGGCGTGGCGGCAGGATTGCGGTTACACGCGCGAAATCATGCATGAAGGAGACTGTCGTGTCGGCGAACAGCTTCGACGCCCGCAGCACGCTGCAGGTGGGCGACGAGTCGTACGAGATTTTCCGGCTGGACAAGGTCGAGGGCTCCGCCCGCCTCCCGTACAGCCTGAAGGTGCTGCTGGAGAACCTGCTCCGCACCGAGGACGGCGCGAACATCACCGCCGACCACATCCGGGCCCTCGGCGGCTGGGACTCGCAGGCCCAGCCGAGCCAGGAGATCCAGTTCACGCCGGCGCGCGTGATCATGCAGGACTTCACCGGCGTTCCCTGTGTCGTGGACCTCGCCACCATGCGTGAGGCCGTGAAGGCGCTCGGCGGCGACCCGTCCAAGATCAACCCGCTTGCCCCGGCCGAGCTGGTCATCGACCACTCCGTCATCGCCGACAAGTTCGGCACGCCGGACGCGTTCACCCAGAACGTCGAGCTGGAGTACGGCCGCAACAAGGAGCGCTACCAGTTCCTGCGCTGGGGCCAGACCGCCTTCGACGAGTTCAAGGTCGTCCCCCCGGGCACCGGCATCGTCCACCAGGTGAACATCGAGCACCTGGCCCGCACCGTCATGGTCCGGGGCGGCCAGGCCTACCCCGACACCCTCGTCGGCACCGACTCGCACACCACCATGGTCAACGGCCTCGGCGTCCTCGGCTGGGGCGTCGGCGGCATCGAGGCCGAGGCCGCCATGCTCGGCCAGCCGGTCTCCATGCTGATCCCGCGCGTCGTCGGCTTCAAGCTGACCGGCGAGCTGCCGACCGGCACCACCGCCACCGACCTGGTGCTCACCATCACCGAGATGCTGCGCAAGCACGGCGTCGTCGGCAAGTTCGTCGAGTTCTACGGTGAGGGCGTCGCCGCCACCTCGCTGGCCAACCGCGCCACCATCGGCAACATGTCGCCGGAGTTCGGCTCCACCGCCGCCATCTTCCCGATCGACGACGAGACCCTGAAGTACCTCAAGCTCACCGGCCGTTCCGAGCAGCAGGTCGCGCTGGTCGAGGCGTACGCCAAGGAGCAGGGCCTCTGGCTGGACCCGCAGGCCGAGCCGGACTTCTCCGAGAAGCTGGAGCTCGACCTCTCCACGGTCGTCCCGTCCATCGCCGGCCCGAAGCGCCCGCAGGACCGCATCGTCCTCGCCGAGGCCGCCCAGCAGTTCGCCGCGGACGTCCTGAACTACGTGGACGACGCCGACGAGGCGGGCAAGGAGTCCTTCCCGGCCTCCGACGCCCCGGCCGCCACCAACGGCGTGCCGACCCGCCCGACCCAGGTCACCCTGGCCGACGGCACCTCCTTCGAGATCGACCACGGCGCCGTCACCGTTGCCGCGATCACCTCCTGCACCAACACCTCGAACCCCTACGTCATGGTCGCCGCGGCGCTCGTGGCCAAGAAGGCGGTCGAGAAGGGCCTGACCCGCAAGCCGTGGGTCAAGACCACCCTCGCCCCGGGCTCGAAGGTCGTCACCGACTACTTCGACAAGTCCGGCCTGACCCCGTACCTCGACAAGATGGGCTTCAACCTCGTCGGGTACGGCTGCACCACCTGCATCGGCAACTCCGGTCCGCTGGACGAGGAAATCTCGAAGGCGATCAACGAGCACGACCTCGCGGTCACCTCGGTCCTCTCGGGCAACCGCAACTTCGAGGGCCGCATCAACCCCGACGTCAAGATGAACTACCTGGCCTCCCCGCCGCTGGTCGTCGCGTACGCCATCGCGGGCTCCATGAAGGTGGACATCACCAAGGACGCCATCGGCATCGACACCGAGGGCAACCCGGTCCACCTCAAGGACATCTGGCCGACCGAGGCCGAGGTCAACGACGTCGTGGCGAACGCCATCGGCGAGGACATGTTCTCCAAGTCCTACCAGGACGTCTTCGCGGGCGACGCCCAGTGGCAGGCGCTGCCGATCCCGACCGGCAACACCTTCGAGTGGGACCCGCAGTCCACCTACGTCCGCAAGCCCCCGTACTTCGAGGGCATGACCATGGAGACCACCCCGGTCTCCGACATCGCCGGCGCCCGCGTGCTGGCGAAGCTGGGCGACTCGGTCACCACCGACCACATCTCCCCGGCCGGTGCGATCAAGGCCGACACCCCGGCCGGCAAGTACCTGACCGAGCACGGCGTCGAGCGCCGCGACTTCAACTCGTACGGTTCCCGCCGCGGCAACCACGAGGTCATGATCCGCGGTACGTTCGCCAACATCCGCCTGCGCAACCAGATCGCGCCGGGCACCGAGGGCGGCTTCACCCGCGACTTCACCGTCGACGGCGGCCCGGTCTCCTTCATCTACGACGCCTCCCAGAACTACCAGGCCGCCGGCATCCCGCTGGTGATCCTGGCGGGCAAGGAGTACGGCTCCGGCTCGTCCCGCGACTGGGCGGCCAAGGGCACCGCGCTGCTCGGCGTCAAGGCCGTCGTCGCCGAGTCCTACGAGCGCATCCACCGCTCGAACCTGATCGGCATGGGCGTCCTGCCGCTCCAGTTCCCGGAGGGCGCCTCGGCCGCCTCCCTGGGCCTGACCGGCGAGGAGACCTTCGCCATCACCGGCGTGGAGGAGCTGAACAACGGCACCACCCCGCGCACGGTGAAGGTCGCCACCGACTCCGGCGTGGAGTTCGACGCGGTCGTCCGCATCGACACCCCCGGTGAGGCGGACTACTACCGCAACGGCGGCATCATGCAGTACGTGCTCCGCAACCTGATCCGCGGCTGAGCACGGCAGCAGCTCCAGGCTCCACCGAAGGGCCGTATCCCCGTCACGGGGGTACGGCCCTTCGGCCGTCCGGGCGCAGGGCCAGGTTTCGGCGAGGTCTCAAATCGGAAAAGCTGGCAGACATGGCTGCGCATGATCTTGCTCACATGAACGGGAGTGGACTATACCTGTGCGCGTCCGGCCCGCCGCGGTCCTGCGGCGCCGGACGGGGGGATGGGCGGGGAGCTGCGGCGGGGTCCGCGCGTACCACAACCGCCTTGATTTCCGGCCTCCTTCACACTTCGGACGAAGGCGAGGACAAGAGCATGGGATCCACTGGCGACGGCCTGGGCCGCCGCGATCTGATCAAGCGCTCGGCCGCACTCGGACTGGCCTCGGTGCCGGCGACGGGCTTCCTGTCCGCCTGCGCCTCCGGCGGCGACGCCACGGCGAGCGGCCCCGGCAAAGGGCCCGTCACCAAGGAGAACCCTTTCGGCGTAGCCAAGGGCGGCAAGCTCGACGTCGTCATCTTCAAGGGCGGCTTCGGCGACGACTACGCCAAGGCCTGGGAGGCCGCCTTCGACAAGAAGTGGGGCACCACCAGCTCCCACCTGGGCACCCAGGAGATCGCCGCCAAGCTCCAGCCCCGCTTCAACGGGGGCAACCCGCCGGACGTCGTGGACGACGCCGGCGCCCAGCAGATCAAGATCGATGTACTGGCCAAGGGCGGCCAGCTCACCGACCTCACCCAGCTCCTCGACGCCCCCTCCCCCGACGACCCGAACCGGAAGATCCGCGACGTCCTGATCCCCGGCACGATCGAACAGGGCACCCAGGGCGGCAAGTTCGTCGCCCTCTACTACGTCTACACGGTCTTCGGATTCTGGTACTCGGGCAAGCTGTTCAAGGAGAAGGGCTGGACCGAGCCGAAGACCTGGGACCAGTTCCTGGACATCTGCACCAAGGCCCGGGACGCCGGCCTCGGCGGCCTCGCCCACCAGGGCAAGTACCCGTACTACATCAACGTCGTCATCATGGACCTGATCGCCAAGAAGGGCGGTCTGGAGGCCATGAAGGCCATCGACAACCTGGAGCCGGGCGCCTTCGAGGGCAACCCCGCCGCCCTCGCCGCCGTCGAGGCGGTCTACGAGATCGTCGAGAAGGGCCTGCTCATGGCGGGCACCAACGCACTGACCCACACCGAGTCCCAGACCGCCTGGAACCAGTACAAGGCGGCCTTCATCCCCTCCGGCTCCTGGCTGGAGAACGAGCAGCTCAAGCAGACCCCGGACGACTTCGACATGAAGTTCCTGCCGGTCCCGGTCCTCGCCGACAGCAAGCTGCCCTTCGAGGCCATCCGGGCCGGGGCGGGCGAGCCCTTCATCGTCCCCGAGAAGGCCGCCAACAAGGCCGGCGGCCTGGAGTTCCTGCGGTCGATGCTGTCACGCGAATGGTCCACCCTCTTCGCCCAGCAGGCCAACTCCCTCACCGTCGTCAAGGACGGCGTCGACCCGGGCGTCACGCTGCGGCCGGGCACCCGGTCGGCCGTGGCGGCCGTCAAGGCGGCCGGGCCGAACACCTTCAACTACCTGTACCCCGACTGGTACAGCGAAATGGACACCGAGATCCAGAACGCGTCCAATGAGCTGATGGCCAAGCGGATCCAGCCAAAGGAATGGATCAAGCGGGCCCAGGCTGCGGTAGACAAGGCCGCCAAGGACCCGAACGCGAAGAACAACCGCCGCAGCTGACGCCACCGACGGACGGACGGACACCATGAGCCACGTAGCCAAGGGGTGGGGACGGGCCGGCTTCGTCACCGGCTTCCTCTTCCTGCCGCTCGCGCTGTACCTGACCTTCGTCATCTGGCCGTACGTCCAGACCTTCGGCTATTCCTTCACCAACTGGTCCGGCCAGTCGCCCACGTTCGACTTCGTCGGCTGGGAGAACTACACGGCCCTGCTGAAGGACGAGGTCTTCCGCGGCGCGCTCTGGCACAACCTGCTGCTCCTGGTGTTCGTCCCGGCCCTCACCATCCTGCTGGCCCTCTTCTTCGCCTTCATGGTGAACGCGGGAGGGCGCAGCGGGGCCGGCGGGGTGCGGGGCGTGCGCGGCTCGTCCGTGTACAAGATCGTCTACTTCTTCCCGCAGGTCCTCTCCCTCGCCATCCTCGCCGTCCTCTTCGGCGCGGTGTACCGCAGCGACGAGGGCGGCCTGCTCAACGGCTTCCTGATCCGGCTGGGCCTGGTCGACCCGGCCCATCCCGTCGAATGGCTCAACCAGCCCGACCTGGTGCTGTGGTGCCTGCTGCTCGTGGTGGTCTGGCACGGGGTCGGGTTCTACCTCGTCCTCTTCTCGGCGGCCATGCAGTCCGTACCCAGGGACGTCTACGAGGCCGCCCTCCTCGACGGCGCGGGACGCGCCCAGACCTTCCTCAAGGTCACGCTGCCCCTGCTGTGGGACTCCGTGCAGACCTCCGCCGTCTACCTCGGCATCGCTGCCATGGACATGTTCGTGCTGGTCTCGACCATGACTTCCGGCCAGTTCGGCGGCGGACCCGACCACCACAGCGAGGTCATGGCCACGGTGCTGATGCGCAACTTCCTGTACTTCGGCAAGAGCGGCTACGCCTGCGCCATGGGCGTGGTCATGCTCCTGCTGACCCTGATCCTCTCCGTCGTCACGCTGCGCGCGACCCGCCGCGAGCGCATCGAGTTCTGAGCGGGAGACCACGATGACCACTGTGATCAAGGCACCCGGAGAGCGCTCGGACGAGCGGCCCGGCAGCACCCGCCCGGCGCAGGGCTCCGGCGGCGGCTCCGACGGCATGGTGCTGAACGTCTTCTCGCACGGGTTCCTCGCCGTCTGGGCGGTGCTGATCGTCCTGCCGCTGGTCTGGCTGGCGCTCGGGTCGTTCAAGACCGACGCCGAGATCGGCGGCTCCGCCCTGAGCCGGCCCTCCAACTGGCACCTCGACGCGTTCGCCCGGGCCTGGGACAAGGGCATCGGAGACTACTTCGCCCACACGCTGATCGTGATGGCGTTCTCGGTGCCGCTGACGATGCTGCTCGGCTCGATGGCCGCGTACGTGCTGGCCCGCTACCCCTTCCCGGGCAACCGGGCCGTCTACTACTTCTTCGTCAGCGGGGCCATGTTCCCCGTCTTCCTGGCGCTCGTCCCGCTGTTCTTCATGGTCAAGCGCCTCGACATGCTCAATACCTACCAGGGCCTGATCCTGGTCTACGTCGCCTACTCGATGCCGTTCACGGTCTTCTTCATGCACTCCTTCTTCCGGACGCTGCCGACGGCCGTGCACGAGGCGGCGGTCATCGACGGGGCCTCCGACACCCGGATCTTCTTCCAGGTGATGCTGCCGATGGCCAAGCCGGGCCTGATCAGCGTCGGCATCTTCAACGTCCTGGGCCAGTGGAACCAGTACATCCTGCCGTCCGTGCTGATGCAGCCGCAGACCGGATCGGACCCCGAGCGCTACATGCTCACCCAGGGCCTGATCCAGCTCCAGTACCAGATGGGCTACGAGACGGACCTGCCGGTGCTCTTCGCCGGTGTGACCATCGCGATGATCCCGATGCTGGTGGTGTACCTGTCCTTCCAGCGCCAGATCCAGGCCGGTCTGACCTCCGCCACCCTCAAGTAGCCCACGGCCGTCCGGAGGGCCGTGGAAGCCCGTGGAAGCCCGCGGAAGCCCGCAGAAGCCTGGGGAAGGCCCGCCAGAAGGCCGCCGGGGCCGCGGCAGGCCGTGGAAGCCGGCGGGGCCGCGGGAGGTCGGCCCGGGCGGCCGAGCAGCACGATCTAGAGCGATGTCTCTCATACTTATGACCGATAAGGGCAGATTCGTGCCGTGTCCGCCTCTTGACGTGTGGGTGCCCAAGAGCTCGACTTAGGGTTCACAAGTTGGAGAGACGCCGGTGTCTCGGAGACTCCAGTCCGCGATCGCCGGCCGGGGGGCGACGGCCGGCCGTCGCTTATGGGCAGGAGTGGATGAGTCGTGCAGACTCCCGGATCGCAGTCTTCACTGCACCGTGCGAATCTCGAGCGGGTCGTGCGGGCGGTGCGGCTCGCGGGTTCGCTGACCCAGGCGGAGATCGCCCGGTCCACCGGACTGTCGGCGGCCACGGTCTCCAACATCGTCCGCGAACTCAAGGACGGTGGGACCGTCGAGGTCACGGACACTTCCGCCGGCGGCCGCAGGGCGCGCAGCGTCTCCCTCAGCGGCGATGCGGGCATCGTGATCGGCGTGGACTTCGGCCACACCCACCTGCGGGTGGCGGTGGGCAACCTGGCCCACCGGGTGCTGGCCGAGGAGGCGGCCCCGCTGGACGTGGACGCCTCCTGGGCCGACGGCTTCGACCGGGCGGAGGCGCTGGTCGGGCAGCTGATCGCGGGCCTCGGGGTGGGCCTGGAGAAGGTCATCGGCGTGGGGCTCGGCGTGCCCGGCCCGATCGACGTGGAGTCCGGGACCCTCGGCTCCACCGCGATCCTGCCGGGCTGGGCCGGGATCAACCCGCGCCAGGAGCTCTCCCAGCGCCTCGGCGTGCCCGTGTACGTGGACAACGACGCCAACCTCGGCGCCCTCGGCGAGCTCGTGTGGGGGAGCGGCCGCGGGGTCAAGGACCTGGCGTACATCAAGGTGGCGAGCGGTGTCGGCGCCGGCCTGGTGATAAACGGGCAGATCTACCGGGGGCCCGGCGGCACGGCCGGCGAGATCGGGCACATCACGCTGGACGAGTCCGGCCCGGTCTGCCGCTGCGGCAACCGCGGCTGTCTGGAGACCTTCGCCGCCGCCCGCTACGTGCTGCCGCTGCTCCAGGGCACGCACGGGCCCGAGCTCACCATGGAGCGGGTCGTCGAGCTGGCCCGGGAGGGCGACCCCGGATGCCGGAGGGTCATCGCCGACGTGGGCCGCCATGTGGGTAGTGGCGTCGCGAACCTCTGCAACGTGTTGAACCCGAGCCGCGTGGTGCTCGGCGGCTCCCTGGCCGAGGCCGGAGAGCTGGTCCTGACCCCCATACGCGAGTCCGTGGGGCGGTACGCGATCCCCAGCGCGGCACGCCAACTCTCCGTCCTCACCGGCTCGTTGGGCAGCCGTGCCGAGGTGCTGGGGGCGCTGGCCCTGGTGCTCAGCGAAATGGGCGATTCAACCCTTCTGGCCGATTCGTCGTCGCTGAAGCTCTTGCCTTCAGTTAGATAACGGATGGCACCGTTGTCATCTCGTTAAGGATTCACTCCTTGACGACAAACTTGCGGCCGAGGTTGACTCCTCCCACCTCGGCCGCACCGTCGCGGCCTCGTCAGGGAGGTTCAGGAAATGAACACGCGTATGCGTAGAGCCGCCGTAGTCGTCGCCGCCGGCGCCATGGCCGTGTCCCTCGCGGCCTGTGGCAGCGCCAAGGAGGCCGGCGAGAAGCCGAAGGAGACCGGCACCTCCGCGGCCGCCGCGGGCGGCGCGATCAAGGTCGGTCTGCTCCTGCCCGAGAACCAGACCGCGCGCTACGAGAAGTTCGACAAGCCGCTCATCGAGAAGAAGGTCAAGGAGCTCACCGACGGCAAGGGCGAGGTCGTCTACGCCAACGCCAAGCAGGACGCGACCACGCAGAACTCCCAGGTCGACACGATGATCACCAACAAGGTGAACGTCCTGATCGTCGACGCGGTCGACTCCAAGGCCATCGCCGGCGCGGTCAAGAAGGCCAAGGAGGCCGGCATCCCGGTCGTCTCCTACGACCGCCTCGCCGAGGGCCCGATCGACGCCTACACCTCCTTCGACAACGAAGAGGTCGGCAAGGTCCAGGGCAAGGCCCTGCTGGAGGCCCTGGGCGACAAGGCCAAGGACGGCGACATCGTGATGATGAACGGGTCGGTCACCGACCCGAACGCCGCCCTGTTCAAGAAGGGCGCCCACTCCGTCCTCGACGGCAAGGTGAACATCGGCAAGGAGTACGACACCAAGGAGTGGAAGCCGGAGAACGCCAACACCAACATGGCGGGCGCGATCTCGGCGCTCGGCAAGGACAAGATCATCGGCGTCTACTCCGCCAACGACGGCATGGCCGGCGGCATCATCACCGCCCTCAAGGCGGCCGGCATGAGCCCCCTGCCCCCGGTCACCGGCCAGGACGCGGAACTCGCGGGTGTCCAGCGCATCGTCGCCGGTGAGCAGTTCATGAGCGTCTACAAGCCGTACGCCCCCGAGGCCGAGGCCGCCGCGAAGATGGCCGTCGCCCTCGCCAAGGGCGAGAAGCTCGACGGCGTGACCACCTCCACGGTCGACAGCCCCACCACCAAGGGCGTCCCCTCGGTCCTGGTCCCGGTCGTCTCGCTCACCAAGAACAACATCAAGGACACTGTCATCAAGGACGGTGTCTACACGGCCGACGAGATCTGCACCGAGAAGTACGCGGCCGCCTGCACCTCCCTCGGCCTGAAGTAGGCCGCACCGGCCTCCACGAAGGCCGTACGCAGGCCACGCCGGCCCACCCGGGCCGGCCGCGGCCCCGCACGGGCCCCCCAGCCGTGCGAGGCCCCAGCGTCCTGCGGCCGGGGGCCCGCCTCCGCGGCCTCCGGTCCACCGGGACCCCCGCGCCTGCCCGGCGCCCCGCCGACTCATCCCCGCCATCAGCGGGACGCCGGGCAGAAACGATTCCTCATCCCACCCCACCCCGCTCCTGCACTTACTGCACGACATCCCCGCCGGTCAGGCGGCGAAGGAGATGGTTCATGTGTCCGCTGCGCCCGTGCTGGCGTTGCGAGGGGTCTCGAAGCGGTTCGGCGCCGTCCAGGCGCTCACCGACGTAGACCTCGAGATCCACTCCGGCGAGGTGGTCGCCCTCGTCGGCGACAACGGCGCCGGCAAGTCCACGCTCGTCAAGACGATCGCCGGCGTGCACCCCATCGATGACGGCGTCATCGAATGGGAGGGCAAGCCGGTCACGATCACCAAGCCCCACGACGCCCAGAACCTGGGCATCGCGACGGTCTACCAGGACCTCGCGCTGTGCGACAACATCGACGTCGTCGGCAACCTCTTCCTGGGCCGCGAGCTCAAGCGCCGCGGTGTCCTGGACGAGGTGGAGATGGAGCGCCGCGCCCGCGAGCTCCTGACCACCCTGTCCATCCGGATCCCCAGCGTCCGCATCCCCATCGCCTCGCTGTCCGGCGGCCAGCGCCAGACGGTGGCGATCGCCCGCTCGATGCTCGGCGAGCCCCAGCTCGTCATCCTCGACGAGCCGACCGCCGCCCTCGGCGTCGAGCAGACCGCCCAGGTCCTCGACCTGGTCGAGCGGCTGCGCGAGCGCGGTCACGCCGTCATCCTCATCAGCCACAACATGGCCGATGTGAAGGCCGTCGCGGACCGGGTGGCAGTCCTGCGGCTGGGCCGCAACAACGGTGTCTTCAAGGTCGCCGAAACCTCGCAGGAAGAGATCATCTCCGCCATCACGGGAGCCACGGACAACGCCGTGACGCGCCGGGCGGCCCGCACCGGGGAGGCTCGCAAGTGAGCACCGAACACCACACCCATGCGGAAGAGGTGGCCCAGCTGGCCAACCCGGCCGCCCCGGCGGACGCCATTCCCGCGGTGGACCCGCGCCTGCTCGTCCGCGAGCAGGGCCTGACCGGCTACCTCAGCGAGTTCCGCCGCAAGATGAAGGCCGGCGACCTCGGGTCCCTGCCGGTCGTGGTCGGCCTGATCGTCATCTGGGGCATCTTCCAGGGGCTGAACGAGAACTTCCTGTCCCCGGAGAACCTCACCAACATCGCGATCACCATGGTCGCCACGGGCATGATGGCCGTCGGCATCATCTTCGTGCTGCTGCTCGGCGAGATCGACCTCTCGGTCGGCTCGGTCAGCGGTGTCTCGGGCGCCCTCTTCGCCGTCCTGGCGGTCACCAACGGGGTCAACGAGTGGGTGGCGATCCTCGCGGCGGTCGGCGGCGGTGCCCTGATCGGCGCGATCCACGGCTTCTTCTTCGCGAAGATCGGCGCGCCGGCCTTCGCCGTCACCCTGTCGGGCCTGCTGTTCTGGTCCGGCGCCATGCTCCAGATCCTCGGCAGCAGCGGCACGATCAACATCGACTCCGACGGTGTCGTGGGGCAGCTGACCACGTACTACTTCACGGACGTGGCCGCTGCCTACGGCCTCGCCGCGGTCGCCACGGCCGGGTACTTCCTGGCGGCCTTCACCGACAACAAGCGCCGGGCGGCCGCGGGCGTCCCCTCGCGCCCCATGAGCGAGCTGCTGCTGCGCACCGGCCTGCTCGCGGTGTTCACCTTCGGCCCCGCCGTGGTGTTCAACCAGTACAAGGGCCTCCCGCTCGCGGTGGTGCTCTTCGTGGTGGTCCTGGTCGGCACGGACTTCATCCTGCGCCGCTCCACCTTCGGCCGGAACGTCTTCGCCCTCGGCGGCAGCGTCGAGGCCTCCCGCCGCGCGGGCATCAACGTCACCGGCATCCGCATCGCGGTGTTCTCCATCGCGGGCACCTTCGCCGCCATCGGCGGGCTCTTCTGGGCCTCCAAGATCGCGGCGGCGAACCAGAGCGCCGGCGCCGGCGACCTGCTGATGAACGTCATCGCCGCGGCCGTCATCGGCGGCACCAGCCTCTTCGGCGGCCGGGGCCGGACCTGGAACGCCCTCCTCGGTGTCATGGTCATCACCTCGATCCAGTACGGTCTGGCTCTCGAGGGAATCGCCACTCCCGTCCAGTACATGATCACCGGTGCGGTGCTGCTGGCCACCGTGGTGATCGACTCGGTCACCCGCAAGACCCAGAAGACGGCCGGACGCGTCTGACAGCACGCCCGGCGCGGTAAGACCGGTCACAGTGCCCGGTGCCACTCCTCGTGGCGCCGGGCACCTGTGCGTACATCAGTTCGTTGACGTGTGCGGACAACTGTGCGGATATGTACCCCAATGCGAGGTGCGGCATCGGGCAGATATCCACAGGGATGACAAAGCTGTGACCCGCATGCGGCAGCCCGATGACCGCGGTCGCCGACGGAACATTAGACTCGACAGACCAGCAAGCAACTGCAAGGAGGCACGGGTGCTGCTGACCCGCATCAAGGGACCGCGCGATCTGGACCGGCTCAGCCAGGAGGAGCTGGTTCAGCTCTCCGCCGAGATCAGGTCCTTCCTCGTCGACGCCGTCTCCAAGACCGGCGGGCACCTCGGCCCCAACCTCGGTGTGGTCGAGCTGACGATCGCCCTGCACCGGGTCTTCGAGTCGCCGAAGGACCGGATCCTCTTCGACACGGGCCACCAGGCCTACGTCCACAAGCTGCTCACCGGCCGCCAGGACTTCGGCGGCCTGCGCACCAAGGGCGGCCTGTCCGGCTACCCCTCGCGCGCCGAGTCCGAGCACGACGTGATCGAGAACTCCCACGCCTCCACCGTGCTGGGCTGGGCCGACGGCCTCGCCAAGGCCAACGAGGTGCTCGGCCGGACCGACCACCACGTGGCCGCCGTCATCGGCGACGGAGCCCTGACCGGCGGCATGGCCTGGGAGGCGCTGAACAACATCGCCGCCGCCAAGGACCGCCCCCTGGTCATCGTCGTCAACGACAACGAGCGCTCCTACGGCCCCACCATCGGCGGCCTCGCCAACCACCTGGCCACCCTGCGCACCACGGACGGCTACGAGCGCTTCCTGGCCCGCGGCAAGGAGATCCTGGAGCGCACGCCCGTCGTCGGCAAGCCGCTCTTCGAGACCCTGCACGGCGCCAAGAAGGGCCTGAAGGACTTCATCGCCCCGCAGGGCATGTTCGAGGACCTGGGCCTGAAGTACATCGGCCCCATCGACGGCCACGACATCGAGGCCCTGGAGTCCGCGCTCCAGCGCGCCAAGCGCTTCAGCGGCCCCGTCATCGTGCACTGCCTCACCCAGAAGGGCCGCGGCTACACCCCGGCCCTGGAGCACGAGGCGGACCGCTTCCACGCGGTCGGCGTCATCCACCCGGACACCGGCCTGCCGGTGAAGACCGCCGCCGCCAGCTGGACCTCCGTCTTCGCCGACGAGATGGTGAAGATCGGCCACGAGCGCCCGGACATCGTCGGCATCACCGCCGCCATGCTCCACCCGGTCGGCCTCAACAAGTTCGCCGAGGCCTTCCCGGACCGCATCTACGACGTCGGCATCGCCGAGCAGCACGGCGCGACCTCCGCCGCGGGCCTCGCCACCGGCGGCGTCCACCCGGTCTTCGCCGTCTACGCCACCTTCCTCAACCGGGCCTTCGACCAGGTCCTGATGGACGTGGCCCTGCACAAGTGCGGCGTCACCTTCGTCCTGGACCGGGCCGGCGTCACCGGCGACGACGGCGCCTCCCACAACGGCATGTGGGACATGTCGATCCTCCAGGTCGTCCCCGGCCTGCGGCTCGCCGCGCCGCGCGACGCCGAGCAGCTGCGCGCCCAGCTGCGCGAGGCCGTCGAGGTCAAGGACGCCCCGACCGTGGTGCGCTTCTCCAAGGGCGTCGTGGGCCCGGCCGTCCCCGCCGTCGGCCGGATCGGCGGCATGGACGTGCTGCGCGAACCCGCCCCCGAGGTCACCCGCCCCGACGTGCTGCTCGTCTCGGTCGGCGCGCTCGCCCCGATGTGCCTGGAGGTCGCCGACCTCCTCGACAAGCAGGGCATCAGCACCACCGTCGTCGACCCGCGCTGGGTCAAGCCGGTGGACGAGGCCCTCGCCCCGCTGGCCGAGCGGCACCGCGTCGTCGTCACCGTCGAGGACAACGGCCGGGCCGGCGGCGTGGGCTCCGCGGTCGCGCAGGCGCTGCGCGACGCGGGCGTCGACGTGCCGCTGCGCGACTTCGGCATCCCGCAGCGCTTCCTCGACCACGCCCTGCGCAAGGAGATCCTGGCCGAGATCGGGCTGACCGCCCCGAACATCGCGCGCCAGGTCACCGGCCTCGTCGCCAAGCTGGACGGGCGCCTCGACAGCGAGCCGGCCGCCGCCCTCGACTGACGGCGTCCGTCCGGCGGCCCCCTGGGGCGGGCTGTCCGGAAAACGCCCCGCGCACCGTGCGTAGATCGGTGCGCGGTTGCACGTCACGGGCCGGGAGATCACTCTTGAGGAGTGGGCCTCCCGGCCCGTTCGTGTGCGTCGACACCTGTTCGGAGGTGCGTCGGTGAGTACGGATATGAACAGCCCCTTCCGCACCAAGACGGTGGAGCAGTCCATCCGCGACACGGAGGAGCCGGAACACGCCCTCAAGAAGTCGCTCTCGGCCTGGGACCTGACCATCTTCGGCGTCGGTGTCATCATCGGCACCGGCATCTTCGTCCTGACGGGCATCGCGGCCCGCAACAACGCGGGCCCCGCCACCTCCCTCTCCTTCGTGGCGGCAGGTGTCGTCTGCGCCCTCGCGGCCCTCTGCTACGCCGAGTTCGCGTCCACCGTCCCGGTGGCGGGCTCGGCGTACACGTTCTCGTACGCCTCGATCGGCGAACTGCCCGCCTGGATCATCGGCTGGGACCTGGTGCTCGAATTCGCGCTCGGCACCGCCGTGGTGGCGGTCGGCTGGTCCGGCTACGTCCGGCACCTGATGAACACCAACCTCGGCTGGGACATGCCCGTCGCGCTCTCCGGGCCCGATGCGGGAGGAAGCTTCGACCTGCTGGCGTTCCTGCTGGTCCTGGCGCTGACCGCGATCCTGGTCATCGGAACGAAGCTGTCGGCCCGGATCACCGCGATCGTCGTCGCCGTCAAGGTCACCGTGGTCCTGCTGGTCATCGTCGCGGGCCTGTTCTTCATCAAGGCCGACAACTACGAGCCGTTCATCCCTCCGGCCCAGCCGCAGCCCGAGGGCGCCAGCGGCTGGAAGGCGCCGCTGATCCAGGTGCTGTTCGGCTACGAGCCCACCAACTTCGGCATCATGGGCATCTTCACGGCCGCCTCGCTCGTCTTCTTCGCCTTCATCGGCTTCGACGTGGTGGCCACCGCGGCCGAGGAGACCAGGAACCCGCAGCGCGACATGCCGCGCGGCATCCTGGGCTCGCTGTTCATCTGCACGGTGCTCTACGTCGCGGTGACCCTGGTGGTCACGGGCATGCAGAAGTACACGGAGATGTCGCCGAGCGCCCCGCTCGCCGAGGCCTTCAAGTCCGTGAACCAGCCCTTCTTCGCCGGCGCCATCAGCCTCGGCGCGGCCGTCGGCCTGATCACCGTGTGCATGATCCTGCTGCTCGGCCAGACCCGGGTGTTCTTCGCGATGAGCCGCGACGGGCTGCTGCCCCGCGTCTTCTCCATCACCCACCCGAAGTACCGCACCCCCTACCGGGCGACCGTCCTGCTCGGTGTGGTCATCGCCGTCATCGCGGGCTTCACCAGCCTGGAGAACCTCGCGGAACTGGTGAACATCGGCACCCTGTTCGCCTTCGTGGTGGTCGCGCTCGGCGTCATCATCCTGCGCAGGACCCGCCCCGACCTGCACCGGGCCTTCCGCACCCCGTGGGTGCCGTTCGTCCCGATCCTGTCGATCGCGGCCTCGCTCTGGCTGATGCTCAACCTGCCGACCGAGACCTGGGCCCGGTTCGCCGTCTGGATGGTCGCCGGCTTCATCGTGTACTTCGCGTACAGCCGCCGCAACAGCCGCCTGGGCAAGCTCGGCGCGAACGCCAAGTACTGACACCGCAGCACCTCGCAGCACGCAGCGGGCCCGTACGGGAGACTCCCCGTACGGGCCCGGCGCGTGCAGCGGGGGGTTCCCGGCCTCAGCCCTTGGCCGTGGCGGGGGACTTCTTCGCCTCCGCCGGGATCTTCTGGTCGGTGCGCAGCGCCTCCCACAGCCGGCCGGCCTGCGGCTGCGCGACGACGACGCGGTTGGGGTCGGTCTTGTCGTAGGCCACCGGGAGCATGATGGTCTCCATGGTGTCCGGGTCCACGCCCTTCATGCTCTGCGCGAAGTCGGCGAGCGCGGTGAGGGAGGCGAGTTCGGAGTCGGTGGTGAGCGACTTGGTGCCGGCGTCCGCGAGCTTGTAGAGCCGGGCCGGGTTGCCGAGGGCGTCCTGCTTCTTGATCTCCGAGAGCATCGCCATCATGAACTGCTGCTGGAGGCCTATGCGCCCGAGGTCGCTGCCGTCGCCGTAGCCGTAGCGGGTGCGCACGAACTTCAGGGACTGCTCGCCGTTGAGGCGGTGCGTGCCGGCGTCCAGCTTCAGGCCGCCCTTCGCGCCGCTCATCGGCTTGTCCAGGGTGACGGTGACCCCGCCGAGCGCGTCCACCAGGCCCTTGAAGCCGGCGAAGTCGACCTCGACGAAGTGGTCCACGCGGATCCCGGACAGCTGCTCGACGGTCTTGACCACGCAGGCCGGCCCGGCCAGCGTGTAGACGGAGTTGAACATGACCCGGTCGGCGGCCGCGACGGTCTTGCCGTCGCCGTTCTTGCACTCGGGCCGGGATATGAGGGTGTCGCGGGGGATGCTCACCGCGGTGGCCTTGGAGCGGCCCTCCGGCAGGTGGATCAGCATCGCGGTGTCCGAGCGGGCGCCGCTGACGTTGCCTTGGTCGAGGTCGCCGTTGGCGCCGTCGCGCGAGTCCGAGCCGAGGACCAGGATGTTCTGCGCGCCCGCGACGAGCTTCTTCGGGCGGTTGTCGCCGATGGCCTGGTCCAGGTCGACGCTGTCGATGTTGCCGTTGAGGTGGCTGTACGCCCACCAGCCCGCGCCGCCGGCTGCGAGGATGAGCACCGCCGCCACCAGCAGCACGATCCGCAGGACGCGCCGTCCGCCGCGCCGCGGCCTGCGCCGGGAGGAGGGAGGGGTGGCCGAGGGGCGGTCGGTCATGGAGGGAGTGCCCTTCTATTATCGATGGGGTGCATCATAAGACACCCTTTCGAGTGGCTGGTTCTTTCGGGTGAAGAGCCCTGTCCCTCAGGTTTTGACATATCGGGCAGAAGGGCGGTATGCGGCGTGATCCGCGGCAAAGACGGTAGCCGGGCCGCCTCTTCGGCTCGCGGGGCGCGGGAGGCCCGTCCCGGTGGACCGGGTGCGCGCCAGTCCACCCCGCCGGCCGGAGACTGGCTGTTCCAGGGCGGCGACGGCCGCCTGACGGCCTATGCCTGCACCCCGGGCGGCCTGCTCCGCTGGACCGAGGCGGCCGCCCCCTTCACCGGCTGGACCGGCCCCGACGCCTTCGAGGTCCCGGGCTGGCTGGGAACCGCCGCCATGGCGCGGACCCGCGAGGGCTACGTCCACTTCGCCGCACTGCGGGTCGCCGAGGACGGCTCGGGCCTGCCCGAGGTCATCGTCTCCACCCAGTTCCAGCCCGGCCGCCCCATGATCGACTGGTACAGCCTCGGCACCCCGGCCCTGCGCGGCGTCCCCGAGGGGGACCGGCTGACCGGCCCGCCGCGGATCACCGTCAACCAGCGCTCCGGCTCCACCCACGTCATCGTCTCCCTGCGCCACTCGGGCATCCTGCGGCGCAGCCGCAACGCCGAGGGGGCGTGGGGCGCCTGGAAGCAGGTGGCCGCACAGCCCTACCGGGGCGACGTGGTCCCGATCATGCCGACCGGCGGACTGCTGGAGATGCTCGCCGTCGGCCCGTCCGGCCCCGACCGCTGGACCGGCATCGGCCAGGGCCGCTTCGGCCTCGCCGACCACATCTCCACGCCGGTCGTCCCCGGCACCCCGGTCGCGTACGAGACGGGCGCGCGCCGGGCCACGTACTTCTGGCGCTACCCGGGCGACGGCTCGCTGGTCGCCTGGCGGGCCGCCCGCCAGGGCGTCCAGGGCGGCCTGATGGGCCTCGGCGGCGCGGGCGGCCGCGGCGCGCCCGGCATCGCCCGGGCCGTCCTCGGCGGCTACGACTGCACCGTGCTCGCGCAGACCGGAGCCGAGGGCGACATCGAGGTCACCGCCTACGTCACCGAGAACGAGGGCTACGGCACCTGGTGGGCGTCCATCGGCGGCCGCGGCGCGCACGCCCCGCAGGTCGAGGTCGACGCGGCCGGCCGGGTCGTCGTCGCCGCGTTCGACGAGAGCGGTACGCCCATGTGCGCCCGCCAGGACACGAGCGTCCAGGGGCTGGCGTTCGGCCCCTGGGAGTTCCTCGTCTGATCCGGGCGGCGGGGCGGGCTCAGGCGCGGCCCGGCAGCGGGGCCCGCTGCACGACCTCGAGGGTCAGGCCGCCGTCCTCCGCGTAGTACGGGGTCGCCGCCAGCTCCATGCCCTGCGTGCCCGGCGCGTCCGAGATCCGCACCGGCATCCGGGACGTGGTGTCGAGGTCGGCCGCGCGCCGCGTGCCGAGCCGGACCTCCTGCGTCACTCCCTCGAAGCTGACCGACAGGTACAGGTCCCAGGTGCCCGGGGGCAGCGGCCAGCCGCTGGAGGTCTGCGCCAGGTTGATCCGCGCCGAGAACCGGCCCATCGCGCGGGCCTTGCCCTTGGCGTTGGCGAGGGTGTCGTCCCGGCGGGCCGTGACCGCGTGGGTCTCCTGGGCGCCGCTGGTCCGCTCCCGCAGCACCACCCGGGTCGCACGCTCCTTCGTCGACAGCTGCTCGAAGAAGGCGTACCCGTCCAGCAGCAGCATCGGCCCGTCCCAGCGGGCCTTCTGGAGCTGCTGGGAGACCGTCATGTCGCCGGTGATGTCGAACAGCTCGTCCGGCAGCCCGACCTGCGGGTCCCGGAAGAACGGCAGGGTGGTGAACACGCGCCCGTTCTCCACCGTCTTGCGGACGGCCGGCCGATCCTTGTCCGCCTCGAAGACGGCGATCTGCTGGGCCTCGGCGAACCGGCCCTGGGCCAGCAGCGCGAACCGTACGGCGACCATGCGCGGCAGCAGCGCCAGCGCCCCCGGGGAGGCCTGGGTGCGCAGCACCTCGGCCGCGGCCCACAGCGTCTGGTCCCGCTCCGCCGGGTCGGCGGCCGACAGCAGCGCCTGCGCGGTGGCCCTGCCCAGCTCCACCTCCAGGTGCCGGGCCTGGAGCCGGTCCCGGCGCGGCCCCTCGGGCAACTGCGAGGCGACCAGGGCCAGCATCCGGGAGGCCAGGGCGACCCGGTCGGCCGGGGTCGCCCGGTGGGCGGGCGGGGGGCCCTTGACCACGCAGGTGGCGTCGGCGACGACGGAGACGTTGTCCGCGCCGATGAACGCGCCCGCGGTGAAGACCTGATCGTCCCCGATCGGCATGTCGGTGGGGAAGGCCAGGCCCCGTCGGTGCAGCAGGCTGGTGCGGAACAGCTTGTCCGGGGTCAGCGACCAGTAGACGCGCGAGGCGTAGGCGTCGGTGTAGGCCTGGCTCTTGCGGAACATCGACGTCGGGACCGTGTGCCCGCCGGAGCCCTCCGGCTTGCCGAGCACCACGTCGGCCTCGTTGGCGTCGGCCGCGGCCACCATCCGCTGGAGCGCGTCGGGCGCCAGCCGGTCCGCGGCATCCAGGAAGATGACGTACCGTCCGCGGACCTGGCTCAGCGCCCAGTTGCGGGCCGCGGCCGGGCTCAGCCCGTGCGAGACCTGCCCGACGCGGACGAACCCGGGGTACTGGTGCGCCGCCCGGGCCAGGACGGAGCCGCTCTCGTCCGTCGAGCCGTCGTCGACGCCGATGATCTCCAGCCGGTCCGTGCCGATGGTCTGGGCGAGGAGCGAGGCCAGGCAGGCCTCGAGCGCCTGGGCCTGGTTGAAGACCCGGACCGCGACGGACACGTCCTTGATGTCGGCGGGGTGCGCGACGGCGGTGTTCATGCTGCTGGGTTCCTCGGGCGGTCGGACGGGGCGGCGGACGCGGGGCGGTCGGGGCGGGGCCAGGGCATCTCCCCGGTCAGCTCCGGCCACTGCCAGGGGCGGAAGGCGACGTCCGTCGTCTGCGCGGGGAAGGCGCCCGGGGCGAAGTCCAGGGATCCCACGAAGACGTTCACGTGGGAGGTCAGCTGCTCCCCGGCAGGGGTGCCCACCGTGTACGCGAACCGGTCGTAGCCGGTGAAGCCGGGTGCCGGGCTGTACGTCACCCAGCCGTCGTACGACAGCTGCGCGTCGCCGTGGCGGGGCGCGGTCACCGCCACGGCGGTGCTCCCCGCCGGGCACGCGGACAGCACGTTCACCGAACCGGACCCGCCCGGCTCGGCGGTGAGGCGCAGGCCGCGGGCGGTGGCCCGGCGGACCGGCAGCGCCTCGGCGTCCAGCTTGGCCGTGCGGATGAGCTTGCGGCCGGTGGCGTCCGGGACGGCCACCATCATCTGCGGACGGATCCGCGGCGCCGAGGCCGTGTCGTGGACGCGCAGGTGCAGGATGCCGGTGCCGGTCTCGCCGGAGTCGGCGCGCACCCGGAACCAGCCCTGCCGCGGGAAGTACTCCAGGCCCTGCATGCCCACGATGTCGGCGGACTCGGCCAGCGGGGCCCGGAGCAGGTAGCCGCAGCCGCGCGGGGCGCCCTGGTCGGGGGCCACGGACAGGCCGAGCTGGACCGTCTCGCCGGGCGCGACGCCGCGGCGCGGGTCGACCGAGCAGTACAGGGCGGCGTACACGGCGCCCCCGTCGGGGGTCTCGCCGAGGGCCCGGCCCCGGCACAGGAGGTTGTTCACGGACGGGGCTCCTCAGGCGCCGGGGAACGTGGAGACACGGGACGCGGTGCGGTGCCGGAAGGTCTCCTCGTCCAGCCAGCCCATCTCGTCGTAGTCGAAGCGGGTGCGGTCCAGGTCCCGGCCCCAGTGGGCCGGGATGACGCCCTGCTCCAGCATGCTGCGGGCGATGAACCGGGCGCACTCGATCGCGCCCTCCGCCCGCGTGTGCACGTTGTCCCCGTCCAGGACGTGCTTCTGGAGGGGCTCGCCGCGGCGCAGGTACATGAAGGCGGGCTTGGACGCCTCCGGCCCGAGCTCCTCCCACCACAGCAGGCTCTGTCCGTACAGGTCGACGACCGGTACGTGCTCGTCCTCGGCCAGCTGCCGGGCCGCGACCGGGTAGTCGCCGAGGAAGCGGGCGACGTTGCCGTGCCGGTCGATGCGCCGCCGCTCGTACGGCAGCAGGATCACCGGGTGCCCCTGCCGCTCGCGGGCGCCGTGCACGTACGCGGCCATCTGCTCCAGGAAGGTGGAGAACGGCTCGGTGTGCAGGCCCGGGTCCGGCTTGATGTCGTTCTGGCCGAAGCCGAACAGCAGGTAGTCGCCCGGCGCCATGTCCTCCAGGATCCACTGGAGCCGGCCGCGCTCGCGGAAGCTCTTGGAGCTGGCCCGCGCGCGGGCGCAGTTGACCACCTCCACCGCGTCGGTCAGGAACAGCGGCAGCGCCTGCGTCCAGCCCGCCATCGGCAGGAAGCTGTACGGGCGGGTGACCGCGTTGGAGCCGCCGGCCACGTAGATCCTGGGTCGGCGGCCCTGCTGCGGGACGGATGCGTACGACACGCCTAGACCCCCTGGTCCTCCGACGTCTGGATCAGGACGGAGGCGAGCGCCGCCTCGAACCCGGAGCGCTGCGCCGGGGACGACGTCGGGTCCTGCTTGCGGACGTCGATCACATGGCCGGTCATCTCGGAGACCAGCACGTCCAGGGAGGTCAGGGCCACCGACTCGGAGGTCAGCAGCGACTCCTGGGGCTCCCGGCCGAAGGCCTTGGTGCGCATCGGGGTGGCGGTGCGCTCGGGGTTCACGCAGTTGACGCGGATGCCGTCCTCGGCCCACTCGTCGGCGAGCGCCTGGGTCAGGTTGACCATGGCGGCCTTGGTCGAGGAGTACAGGCTGTACTCGGCGCGGCCGCGGGTGTAGCTGCTGGAGGTGAACAGCAGCAGCTGGCCCTGGGTCTCGCTGAGGTACTTGTAGGAGGCGCGGGCGATGTTCACCGGGGCCAGGTAGTTGACCTCCAGTGCCTCGCGGATGGTCTCGTTGTCGGTCTCGGCGAGGCGGCCGACGCGCAGCACGCCCGCGGTGTTGACGACGTGGTCGATCCGGCCGGTCTCGGCGTAGGCCTTGGCGAGGGCCTCCTCGACGTGGTCGAGGTTCTCGACGTGCGTACCGGTGGTGGAGCGGCCGAGTGCGAAGACGCGGGCGCCGAAGCCCTCGGCGATCCGGCAGATGTCGGCGCCGATGCCGTAGGAGCCGCCGAAGACCACCATCGTCTTGCCGGACAGCTGCTCGCGGTAGGCGTCCTCGCCGGCCTGGGCGGGGGCGGCGTGGGAGGCGAGCTGGAACAGCTTGTCGGCGATGAAGACGTCGACCGGCTGGGTGACCTTCATGTTGTAGTCGTCGCCGGCGACCACGTGGACGGGGACGTCCGGCAGGTACTTCACGACCACCGAGCAGTCGTCGGTCGCCTGGAAGAACGGGTCGGCGGCCGCCCGCTCGTACGCGGCGCGGATGGTGGAGAGCCGGAAGCCCTGCGGGGTCTGGCCGCGGCGCAGCCGGGAGCGGTCGGGGACCTCGGTGATGAACTCGCCGTCGTCGCCGTGGGTCCGCGTCACGATGACGGTGTCGGAGGACGGGATGGCGACGTCGACGGCCTGGTAGCGCTCCAGGGACTCGACGCACTCGCGCACCACGCGCTGGGAGAGCAGGGGGCGCACCGCGTCGTGGAAGAGGAGGTTGCAGTCCTCGCCCTCGCCGAGCCGCTCCGTGGCCGCCCGGATGGCGGTCAGGGTGGTCTCGCTGCGGGTGGAGCCGCCCGCGAGGACGTCCGTCACCTTGCGCAGGCGGGCCTTCTCGACGATGCGGCGGGCGTCGTCCACGTACGCGGGCGTCATGAGGAGGATGACCTCGTCGACGTCGGGCGCGTTCTCGAAGATGTGGAGGGTGTGCTCCAGGATCGACTTTCCGGCGATCTTGAGCAGCTGCTTGGGGATCTCGAGCCCGATGCGCTGGCCGGTGCCCCCTGCGAGTACGACGGCGATGGTGCGGTGGGGGACAGGTCTGGAGGACACGGTCTCCTACTTCCTGAGCTGGTGGTGCGGGGTGGCGGTGCTGACGCGGTGGGGACGCGTGGGTGGGGACGGGGTGGTGCTGGTGGTGCTGGTGCTGCGGGGAGGGGCCGGCTAGACGGGGAAGCGCGTTTCGTCCGGCTCCGGGTACTCGATGGGGAAGTCGCGCAGCCCCCGCCGGTAGAGGTCGTTGGCGGCCGCGTTGAAGCGGACGACCGAGGGCGGGTACTCCGGGCCGAGCAGGTACTCCTTGAGCTGGTCGCGGTAGGGCGCCATGACGTCCCGGCTCGGGTTCAGCGTCGCGTCGAGGGCCTCGGCCAGGCCGTTGCAGTCGCCGTCGAGCAGGTAGGAGGCGTAGGCGGTGCGCTGCTCGTTGCGGAACTCCTGGTCGGGCAGGCCCTCCAGGTTGAAGATCGCGTACGGCTTGCGGGTCGCCACGAAGTCGGAGACGACGCTCGACATGTCGCCGATCAGCAGGTCCGACTGGTTGAAGCAGTCGTACAGGGCGGGGATCCGCTCGGTCACCACGTGGTGCGCGGCCTCGGGGATGGCGCTCCAGTACAGGGCGCCGGCCTGGTTGCGGCTGCGCCGGATGCGCGCGGTCCGCTCCTCCTCGGTGAGGTCGGGGTACTTGGAGCGGACGCCGCGCTCGGAGAGGTCGGCGATGCGCTGGTCGATGCGGGCGAGCTTCTTGGCCGCGGTCTTGGAGTCGGTGAGGTTGCGGCCGAAGCGCCGGGCGTTGTCCTCCTCCAGGAGGGCGATGACGCGGCGGTGCGCGGCGGCGGCCTCGGGGGAGCGGGAGCCGGTCAGCGGGTGCGGCTTGTAGATGATCCGGATCTCGCGCTCGTCGTCGAGCAGCGCCCGGATCAGCTTCTCGCCGGCCGGGATGACGGAGGTGTAGCAGGCGTCGTCGGTCCAGCCCTCCCAGGTGGGGGCGTAGACGACGGTCGGGATCTGCCCCGCCACCTTGCCGGTCCAGGGGTGCAGGGGCGCCAGCTGGGGGCGGCCGACCTCGACGATCTGGTGCGGGGTGACGGCGTGCTTGATGCGCTCGTAGCGGTCGCGGCCGGCCCGGCCGGCCACCCATATCTCGTCGAAGACCTTGCTGACGCGGTTGCTGCTGGCGAGCTTGTCGCTGTCGCCGTGGCCGATGAAGACGTGCTTGACCTCGGCGCGCTGGAGCATGTGCACGTTCTTGCCCGCGTTGCCCGGGTAGAGGGCGACACGCAGCTCGTTCATCTCGATACGGGCGAGATTGTCCGCCTTGGGAACGCAGATGACGGGAACGGGGGTCGCGTCGAGGTAGCGCAGGGTGGCCCGCTCGCGCAGCACGATGATGGGCCGCAGGTCGAGCGCCTCCAGGGCCTCCAGCCACATGTTCACCTGGTACATGAAGTCTTTGGAGATGGCGGCGAACGTGAAGTAGAGCGCGACCTGGGGCCGGTACTCGGCCAGCTGGTGGTTGAGCTCGTCGATGGCCTCGTCGGTGGTGGGCAGCTTCAGCGCGTTGCGCGCGTCGGGCACCAGCACCAGCAGGGAGAAGTAGGCGAGGAAGACCGTGGTGATCATGCCGTACGTGACCCAGCGCCAGTCGTCCGTCGCGATGGTGGCCAGGGATCCGGCGACCAGCGGGATGTCCAGGTGCAGGGTCTTGCGGACGTGCTTGTTCATCAGGAACGGGTGGGGCATGCGGCGGATGCCGAGGGCCTCCAGGTCCAGCCCGCGCGTGGTGAACGGCAGCTCGTTGCGCGACTTGCGGACGTGCTTGAGCAGCGCGCCGTACGCGAGCTGGAGGATGAACAGCAGCAGCAGGCCGATGGTGGTCATCTGCGCCACGAACGACTCGATGTCGGCGATGGCCCCGCACAGGCCCAGCAGCAGGAACTGCCGGATCAGGAAGCGCATGGTGAGGCCGAAGCGCGAGTCGCGCAGCCGCTCCAGGGTCGTCGACTCCGTGTTGTGGAGCATCAGGTCGGCGAGGTAGCTGAGCGCGGCGCACGCGACGAAGAGGGGGAGGGAGACGAACGCGACCGCGACCAGCATCCCGAGGAAGCTGAGGATGAGCCCGGAAGTGATCAGAACGCCGAGTGCGGCGCGCAGCCGCTTTGAGCCCATGGTGCGGTGCCTCCCCCATGGAGGTATAAGAATCGTGTGAAGTGTCGCAGTAGTATAAGCAGCCTCATGCACGGCTCTAGAACGTGCCGTGAACCACAGGCCAATGATTACGGGCCCCGTCACACAAATATGTGACGACCGTCCCTCCGGCGGGCGCTCAGCCCGTGAACCGATACACCGTCAGCTCGCGCCGGTCCTTCGCCTTCACGGAAAATCCGACGCACAAACCCGCCTGCGAACCCGCCCGGCGCACCGCGATTCCCTCGGGCTCCCGGTAGGGCAGATCCCGGGCCGCGGTCACCTTGTGGCGCCCCTGCGCCTGACCCGTCCGCACGTCGATTGCGGACACATAGGTATTCCCGCCAGATTTCCGCGGATTACGCCCGTTCTTCCCGGTATAAGGATTTCCGGTCAGTACGTACACGAAGTCCCCGTACAGCGCGCAGCCCTGGAACCACTCCTCCTCCTTGACCTGCACACCGGCCTTGATCGTCTGGGCCGCGGTGAAGCGCCCGGCCAGGAAATCCGCCATCCCGTACACCGAGAACCGGTGCACGCCCTCCTCCTCGTGGCTCACCAGCACCCGCTCGCCCGCCAGGTCGAGCGCCGGGCAGACGGCGGTGGCGCCGGGCACCGGATCGAAATGCCGTACGGAGTCGTGGGAGCTGTCCAGCACGGCACCGTCCCTGAACGGCACGCGGACCACCGTCCGGCCGTAGCCGTTCTCCGGATCGGCCCGGCCCTCCAGCCATATGTACGTGCGCTGCCCGGTCGGCTCGACACCGAAGGAAATTCCGTGGCCGAAGCCGCGCAGATACATGTGTCCGAGCGTATTCCCGGAAGCGTCCAACCGGGTCAGGCACATATCGCCGGCCGACTTGCGGTCGTCGTACTCGACGGCCTCCTGCTCGTCGTCGAGCCGGATCCCGTCCTGCACCACCTGGAGGGTGTAGACCTGCCCGTTCGTGTCGTCGAACGCGAAGGACTGCGGACCCGTCGTGTTGAACAGCGGCGCCGGCGCAAGCAGCTCCGCACCGGTGCGCAGGTCGAAATCGCCCACCTGCGGCGGGGTGGCGGCGTCCTGGCCCCCGTCCTCGTCGGAACCGGGCCGCTGCGCCCAGGTCAGTCCGCCCGTGGCGAGCCCGGCGGCCGCCGCGCCGCCCGCGAACAGAAGGGTCCGGCGGCTGAAAGGTCTCTTGCCATCCGCCATGGCACCGTATTCTGCCAGCCCGGACGGCGGGCCCCGGGTGCGGGTCCCCGCAAGCGCCGGACGCCCGCCCCCCAGGTGGGGGACGGGCGTCCGCAGTGCTCACCCGCCGTCAGGCAGGCGCCGCCGGCCTCAGGCCGGGACGCTCGCCAGGCCCGGGGCGAGGAACTTCTTGCCGTTCACGCGCTCCGAGACGCCCTCGCGGTCCAGGTACGGCGTGATGCCGCCCAGGTGGAAGGGCCAGCCGGCGCCCGTGATGAGGCAGAGGTCGATGTCCTGGGCCTCGGCCACGACACCCTCCTCCAGCATCAGGCCGATCTCCTGAGCCACCGCGTCCAGGACGCGGTCGCGCACCTGCTCCTCGGTCAGGACCGAGTCGCCCTGGACCAGGAGGGCGGCGACCTCGGGGTCGAGCTCCGGCTTGCCGGAGTCGTAGACGTAGAAGCCGCGCTTGCCGGCCTCGACGACCGCCTTCAGGTTGGGGGAGACCTTGAAGCGCTCCGGGAAGGCGCGGTTCAGGGTCTCGGAGACGTGCAGGCCGATGGCCGGGCCGACCAGCTCCAGCAGCACCAGCGGGGACATCGGCAGGCCGAGCGGCTCGATGGCCTTCTCCGCCGTGACGACCGGGGTGCCCTCGTCGATGACGTTCTGGATCTCGCCCATGAAGCGGGTCAGGATGCGGTTCACGACGAACGCCGGGGCGTCCTTCGTCAGGACCGCGGTCTTCTTCAGCTTCTTGGCGACACCGAAGGCCGTGGCCAGCGAGGCGTCATCGGTCTTCTCACCGCGGACGATCTCCAGCAGCGGGAGGATCGCGACCGGGTTGAAGAAGTGGAAGCCGACCACGCGCTCCGGGTGCTGCAGCTTGGAGGCCATCTCCGACACCGACAGCGAGGAGGTGTTGGTGGCGAGGATCGCGTGCGCCGGGGCGACCGCCTCGACCTCCGCGAACACCTTCTGCTTGACCGTCATCTCCTCGAACACGGCCTCGATGATGAAGTCCGCGTCCGCGAAGCCCTCGGCCTTGTCCAGGACACCGGTCACCAGCGCCTTGAGGCGGTTGGCCTTGTCCTGGTTGATGCGGCCCTTGCCCAGCAGCTTCTCGATCTCGGCGTGGACGTAGCCCACACCCTTGTCGACGCGCTCCTGGTCGATGTCGGTGAGGACCACCGGCACCTCGAGGCGGCGCAGGAACAGCAGCGCCAGCTGCGAGGCCATCAGGCCCGCGCCGACGACGCCGACCTTGGTGACCGGGCGCGCCAGCGACTTGTCCGGGGCGCCGGCCGGGCGCTTGCCGCGCTTCTGCACCAGGTTGAAGGCGTAGATGCCCGAGCGCAGCTCGCCGCCCATGATGAGGTCGGCCAGGGCCTGGTCCTCGGCGTCGAAGCCCTTCTGCAGGTCGCCGTCCTTGGACGCCTCGATGATGTCGAGGGCGCGGTACGCGGCCGGGGCCGCGCCGTGCACCTTGGCGTCCGCGATGAAGCGGCCCTTGGCGACGGCCTGGTCCCAGGCCTCGCCGCGGTCCACCTCGGGACGCTCGACCGTGACGTCGCCCTTGAGGACCTTGGCGGTCCACAGCAGGGACTGCTCCAGGAAGTCGGCGCCCTCGAAGATCGCGTCGGCGATGCCGAGCTCGAAGACCTGCTTGCCCTTGAGCTGCTTGTTCTGGTTCAGCGAGTTCTCGATGATCACCGAGACCGCCTTCTCCGCGCCGATCAGGTTCGGCAGGATCGTGCAGCCGCCCCAGCCCGGGACCAGGCCCAGGAACACCTCGGGGAGGGAGAACGCCGGCAGCGCCTTGGAGACGGTGCGGTAGGTGCAGTGCAGACCGGCCTCGACACCGCCGCCCATCGCCGCGCCGTTGTAGTACGCGAAGGTGGGGACGGCCAGGCCCGCCAGACGCTTGAAGACGTCGTGGCCGCCCTTGCCGATGGCCAGCGCCTCGTCGTGCGCCTTCAGCAGCTCGACGCCCTTGAGGTCGGCGCCGACCGCGAAGATGAACGGCTTGCCGGTCAGGCCGACGCCGGCGATCGCGCCCTCGGCGGCCTCCTTCTCGACCTGGTCGACGGCGGCGTTCAGGTTCGCCAGCGACTGCGGGCCGAAGGTGGTCGGCTTGGTGTGGTCGAAGCCGTTGTCCAGCGTGATGAGCGCGAAGCGCCCGGCGCCGTACGGCAGGTCGAGGTGGCGGACGTGCGCCTGCGTGACGACCTCGTCCGGGAACAGCTCGGCCGCGCCCTTCAGGAGCTCAGCGGTGGTGCTCACTTGGAGTCTCCCTCGGTGTCGAAGTGCGGGTTCTCCCAGATGACCGTCGCGCCCATGCCGAAGCCCACGCACATGGTGGTCAGGCCGTAGCGGACGTGCGGCTGCTCCTCGAACTGGCGGGCCAGCTGCGTCATCAGGCGGACGCCGGAGGAGGCCAGCGGGTGGCCGAACGCGATCGCGCCGCCGTACTGGTTGACGCGGGCGTCGTCGTCGGCGATGCCGTAGTGCTCCAGGAAGGCGAGGACCTGGACCGCGAACGCCTCGTTGATCTCGAAGAGGCCGATGTCGTCGATCGTCAGGCCGGCCTGGGCCAGGGCCTTCTCGGTGGCCGGGATCGGGCCGTAGCCCATGACCTCCGGCTCCACGCCCGCGAAGGCGTAGGAGACGAGGCGCATCTTGACCGGGAGGCCGTTCTCGCGGGCGAAGTCCTCGGACGCGATGATCGCGGCGGTGGCGCCGTCGTTGAGACCGGCGGCGTTGCCCGCGGTGACCCGGCCGTGGGTACGGAACGGGGTCTTCAGGTTCGCCAGGTTCTCCAGCGTGGTGCCCGGGCGCATCGGCTCGTCGGAGGTGACCAGGCCCCAGCCCGTCTCACCGACCTCCGCGTTGGTGTTGCGCACCGAGATCGGGACCAGGTCCTGCTGGATCTTGCCGTCGGCGTACGCCTTGGCGGCCTTCTCCTGCGAGCGCACGGCGTACTGGTCGGCGCGGAGCTTGGTGATCGTCGGGTACCGGTCGTGCAGGTTCTCGGCGGTCATGCCCATGAACAGGGCGGACTCGTCGACCAGCTTCTCGGAGACGAAGCGCGGGTTCGGGTCGACGCCCTCGCCCATCGGGTGGCGGCCCATGTGCTCGACACCGCCGGCGAGGGCGACGTCGTACGCACCGAAGGCGACCGAGCCGGCGACCGAGGTGACGGCGGTCAGCGCGCCGGCGCACATGCGGTCGATCGAGTAGCCCGGGACGGACTGCGGGAGGCCCGCGAGGATGCCGGCCGTGCGGCCCAGCGTGAGGCCCTGGTCGCCGATCTGCGTGGTGGCGGCGATGGCCACCTCGTCGATCTTCTTGGGGTCCAGGTCCGGGTTGCGGCGCAGCAGCTCCCGGATCGCCTTCACGACGAGGTCGTCGGCGCGGGTCTCGTGGTAGATGCCCTTCGGGCCCGCCTTGCCGAACGGGGTGCGGACGCCGTCGACGAAGACGACGTCCCTGACGGTACGAGGCACGTTGGCTCTCCTCCAGGTGCGGGTGTGCACTGCTGCGCGGCGGGCGGCCCGGCACGAGGTCCTGAGCGCCCGCTCACCCGCCCATGCTACTTGCGAGTAACCGGTGTGCACACCCCCTCGCCGAGGAGCGGTGAAGGTCACACTCCGCCGTCTTCGCGGGATGGCGCGGACATGCGTGAGCCCCCGGCCTGCGGGCCGGGGGCTCACGGGGTGCGCGTACGGTCAGGCGGTCGCGGCCAGGGCCGTGACCAGCGCCGGGGTCACCTGCTCGATCTGCCACAGGCGGGCGCCGTAGCCGACCAGGGCGCCGGCCACGGTGTCCTGGTCGAGCCGCTTGGGCGGCTCCCAGCACAGCCGCCGGACGGTGTCCGGGGTGATCAGGTTCTCCTGGGGCAGGGCCAGCCGCTCGGCGAGCGCGGACACGGCCGTCCGGGCGGCCGACAGGCGGGCCGCGGCGGCCGGGTCCTTGTCGGCCCACGCCCGCGGCGGCGGCGGGCCCGCGGGGCCGGCCCCCGGCTGCGGCAGTTCGCTCTCGGGCAGCGCCTTCGCCCGGTCCACGGCGGCCATCCACTGCTCCAGCTGGCGCCGGCCCATCCGCTGCCCGTACCCGGGCAGGGCCGCCAGCGCGTGCACGTTCCCCGGCAGGGCGAGCGCGGCCTCGACGATCGCGGCATCGCTCAGCACCTTGCCCGGCGAGACGTCACGCCGCTGCGCGATCCGGTCGCGGGACTCCCACAGCTCGCGCACGACGGCCATCTGCCGGCGCCGGCGCACCTTGTGCATGCCGGAGGTGCGGCGCCAGGGATCCTTGCGCGGCGGGGCGGGCGGGGCGGCGGCGATGGCGTCGAACTCCTGCCGCGCCCACTCCAGCTTGCCCTGCCGGTCCAGCTCCTTCTCCAGCGCGTCGCGCAGGTCCACCAGCAGTTCGACGTCGAGCGCCGCATAGCGCAGCCACGGCTCGGGGAGCGGGCGGGTCGACCAGTCGACGGCGGAGTGCCCCTTCTCCAGCGCGTAGCCGAGCACGCTCTCGACCATCGCGCCCAGCCCCACGCGGGGGAAGCCGGCGAGCCGGCCGGCGAGCTCGGTGTCGAACAGGGAGGTCGGGACCATGCCTATGTCGCGCAGGCACGGCAGGTCCTGGGTGGCGGCGTGCAGGATCCACTCGGTCCCGGACAGGGCCTCGCCCAGCGCGGACAGATCGGGGCAGCCGGTGGGGTCGACCAGCGCGGACCCCGCGCCTTCGCGGCGCAGCTGCACCAGGTAGGCGCGCTGGCCGTAGCGGTATCCGGAGGCGCGCTCGGCGTCGACCGCCACGGGGCCGGTGCCCGCGGCGAATGCCGCGATCACCCGGGCGAGGGCGTCCTCGTCGGCGACCACCGGGGGGATCCCCTCGCGGGGTTCGAGCAAGGGAATCGGCGCCTTGTCGACGTCGTCCGGGGGGCCGCCCCCGGTGGTGGTGCGCAGGTCTGCTGCGGTCTCTTGGGCGTCGGTCACCGCTCAAGGGTATCCGCGGATGGGACGCGCCCGTCGCCGGAACGTTCCGTCGACGGGCGCGGTGGGGAGGAGCGGCGGCTCCCCCCGGAGTCGCCGGGGGGAAACCCCGGTGCCGGCGGTTCGTGGGGGAGCCGGTCGCCGGGAGGGGAGGTCGGGCGGTCGGGCGGTCGGGGGAAGGCTGCGGGCGGAGCGAGGTAGGGGGACGGGGAGGCCGACCGACGGGGGCCGAGGGGAAGGCGGCGGGGAGGGCGGAAGGGAGGGCGGCGGCGAGCTCAGTGGATGATGCCGGTCCGCAGCGCGACGGCGACCATTCCGGCCCGGTCGCCGGTGCCCAGCTTGCGTGCGATCCGGGCGAGGTGGGACTTGACGGTCAGGGCGGACAGCCCCATCGAGACGCCGATGGCCTTGTTGGACTGGCCCTCGGCGACGAGGCGCAGGACCTCGACCTCGCGGCCGGAGAGCTCGCGGTAGCCGCCCGGGTGGCTCGGGGCACCCGGGGGGCGGCGGTGCATGCGGGCGGCGGCGGCACCGATGGGGGCGGCGCCGGGCCGGGTGGGGAGCCCGATGTTGGTCCGGGTGCCGGTGACGACGTAGCCCTTGACCCCGCCCGCGAGGGCGTTGCGCACCGCGCCGATGTCGTCGGCGGCGGACAGGGCCAGGCCGTTCGGCCAGCCCGCCGCGCGGGTCTCGGAGAGCAGGGTCAGCCCGGAGCCGTCCGGCAGGTGCACGTCGGCGACGCAGATGTCGCGCGGACTGCCGATCCGGGGGCGGGCCTCCGCGATGGACGACGCCTCGATGACATCACGTACTCCGAGGGCCCACAGATGGCGGGTCACGGTGGAACGGACGCGCGGGTCGGCCACGACGACCATGGCCGTCGGCTTGTTCGGGCGGTAGGCGACCAGGCTTGCGGGCTGCTCGAGAAGAACGGACACCTAGGCCTCCTGGGGGAGTGGCGGGACGGCCGGCTCGGGGAAGGAAGCCGGTGCGAACCGTGCGGATGGTCACTGACTCCTCCTTCGGCACGTCACCCGCCCGGCTTTAGGGAATGATCACGATTTGGTGAGTAACAATTCGGGCAATTCGGACGCACGATCGATCATCGTGTGATCAGAAGCCCGCAACCCGTCCCGTGATCCGGCACTCCCCCGCACTCTTTCGATCAGCCGTTCCCCGGACGGCCGCCCCGAGGAGTGACCCGAGCGCCCCGAGGGTGACCCGGGGCCGCCGTACGGACCACCGCTACGGGTGGTGCGGCCCGCGCCGCTGCGGCAGCGAGACCACCCCGGGCCCCGACTCCCCCGGACCGAGCGGCGGCAGCCCCGCCACCTGGCACAGCAGCTCGCACCACGCCGCCAGGTGCCCGGCGGTGTCCGGCACCCCGCCCACCCCCTCGCGCGGGGTCCACGAGGCCCTGATCTCGATCTGCGTCGCCGGCCGCCGCTCCGCGAGCCCGCCGAAGTAGTGCGAGCCCGCCATCGTCACGGTGCCGCCCGCCTCCCCGTACGACAGCCCGCGCGCCTCCAGCGCCCCGGTCAGCCAGGACCAGCACACCTCCGGCAGCAGCGGGTCCGCGGCCATCTCCGGCTCCAGCTCCGCCCGGACCAGCGTCACGAGCCGGAAGGTGCCGCGCCAGGCCTCGTGCCCGGCCGGGTCGTGCAGCAGGATCAGCCGGCCGTCGGCCAGGTCGTCCTCGCCCTCCACGACCGCCGCCTCCAGCGCGTGGGCGTACGGCGCCAGCCGCTGCGGCGGTCTCGCGGGGTCGATCTCGATCCCCGGCCGCAGGCGCGCCTTCGCCAGCCCCTCGACCGCCCGTCGGAACGGGAGCGGGACGGAGCTCTCCTTCCCGCTGTCCACACCGTCGGCGCCATCTGAAAATCGTCCCTGAGCCGCAGCCATGCCCGGAAGACTAGGCGGAACGAGGGCTCGCGCGGCGCAGGGACACCCGCGCCGGGTGGGCCACTTCGCCGTACGTGCGAAGATCTGCGGCGTGAGCGCCAACGACCGCCCGACGGGCCAGCCGAGTCAGACGTACGATTCCGCCTTCCTGAAGGCGTGCCGCCGTGAGCCCGTGCCGCACACCCCGGTGTGGTTCATGCGTCAGGCCGGCCGCTCCCTGCCGGAGTACCGCCAGGTGCGCGAGGGCACCGCGATGCTCGAGTCGTGCATGCGCCCCGACCTGGTCACCGAGATCACCCTCCAGCCGGTGCGCCGCCACAAGGTCGACGCGGCGATCTTCTTCTCCGACATCGTCGTGCCCCTCAAGGCCATCGGCATCGACCTCGACATCAAGCCGGGCATCGGCCCGGTCGTCGCGCAGCCGATCCGCCGCCGCGAGGACCTCGCACAGCTGCGCGACCTCACCCCCGAGGACGTCCCGTACGTCACCGAGGCCATCGGCATGCTCACGGGTGAACTGGGCTCCACGCCGTTGATCGGTTTCGCCGGCGCGCCTTTCACCCTCGCGAGCTACCTCGTCGAGGGCGGCCCGTCCCGCAACCACGAGCACACCAAGGCCCTCATGTACGGGGACCCGCAGCTGTGGGCGGACCTCCTCGACCGCCTGGCCGAGATCACCTCCGCCTTCCTGAAGGTCCAGATCGAGGCCGGCGCCTCGGCGGTCCAGCTCTTCGACTCCTGGGTCGGCGCCCTCGCCCCGGCGGACTACCGGCGCTCGGTGATGCCCGCTTCGGCGAAGGTCTTCGACTCCGTCGCCTCCTACGGCATCCCGCGGATCCACTTCGGCGTGGGCACCGGCGAGCTGCTCGGCCTGATGGGCGAGGCCGGCGCGGACGTCGTCGGCGTCGACTGGCGGGTCCCGCTGGACGAGGCGGCCCGCCGCGTCGGCCCCGGCAAGGCGCTCCAGGGCAACCTCGACCCCGCAGTGCTCTTCTCCACCGCCGAGGCCGTCGAGGCCAAGACTGACGAGGTCCTGGCGGCGGCCGCCGGCCTCGAGGGCCACGTCTTCAACCTGGGCCACGGCGTCCTCCCGACCACCGACCCGGAGGCCCTGACCCGCCTGGTGGACTACGTCCACACGAAGACGCAGCGGTAGCCGGCCCGC